>JAYVAS010000040.1:0-9935 GCA_043750895.1 Pseudomonadota bacterium | reverse complement strand
GAGCGGCGGCTCGCCGATCTCGTCGCTGCGATGGACGTCGGCCTCGCGCCGTACGCCGCGGACGCCCCGCGGTGGTTCTGTCCGCTCAAGGTGCTGGCTTACCGGGCGCAGGGCACGCCGGTGGTCGCCACCGACATCGGCGATTGTCGTGAGCTGGTGGGCGACGGTGGCAGCGTGACCGCCGATCTCGTCGATGGCATCCTGGCCTGGCGGGGGCGGCGGGCGGTCCCGTGGGTGCGGAGCTGGGCGGAGGTGGCCCGGTCCGGAATGATCGCCACCAGAGGGGTCTGACCCCAACCCGGATCCATTACCAACAGGCGAACGTGTATTTTCTCGTGGTGGGCGCCGGGAATACTGCGAAGAACTGCAGGTTGTACCGTGGGCTGGCTGTGCTGATCGGTCCGCGCGACGAACGTTGAGTGGCGTCCCATGAGAAAAGCGTGGGTAGGTCCGTCGGAAAGGGATCCGGGTTGGGGTCTGACCCCTCTTCGGATCCATTTCTCAAGTCCCGGTCCGCCGGTCCGAACCGGGTGCCGTAAACGTAGGAGCACCCCCAGAATGCGCGTATCTCCCAGTCAACACGTCCCGCCCGGCGAACTCCGTTCGGCGATGGTCCATGAGCGCCTCGCCGCCGGAGAGTCACCCGCCTCGTCCCCACGCCTCCGGCGTGCGGAAGGGCCCTTCGCGTTGGAAGCCGGCCCCGTGACCTCCGCGTCTTCGTCAGGCACCGGCGCCCCCACCGTCGCCGTCGGCGACGCGGTGGAAGTGGACATGCCGTGGCGGGAGGAGGCCGACGCGGCCATCGCCAAGGTGGAAGAGCAGCACGGCGGCGTCCCCATGTCGGACGCGCTCCGGGATCGGGTGTACGCCGACTTCGCCGGCCGCGCCGCGGGTCTCCCCGATCGTGCCGGTCGCGGCCTCTCGACGACCGAGGCCTGGGCGCAGGTGGAGGCCAAGGAGGCCCAGAACGAGCTGGAGGCCCAGCAGGCGGCGGACGCCGCAGCCGCGGCAGCCTCGACCACCGCCGCGACCAGTGACCTGGACGACGGCTCCGCCGACGACGTCACCGACCCCTACGGAACGACCGACCTGGGAAGCTCGGTGGGCGAGGTGTCGGAGGTCAGCGCGTCGCTGATCGCAGACCTGGAGTCGGACCTCCTCATGGGTCAACTGGACGTGGATGGCGCCGATGCCGACGTCAGCTACGAGCCCGAGGGGTCTTCGATGGCCCCCGAGGCCTCCCCGGACGACCCGGCCGGCACCTTCGACTTCATCAGCTACGCACCGGGCTACCTGGACGGCCCCCTGGAGAGCACGGATCTCGGCAGCTTGTGAACTGTGCGTCGTACCGGGCCGCCCTCTGCTCCCTCGGGAGCGTGAGGGCGGCCCGTTCGCGTTAACGGTCGGGCGTGCTCCTGGTCCTGCTCCTCGCCTGCGGCGTCCGCGACCTGATCGTCGATGAAGTCGTCGCGCCCCCGTGCGCGGCGCGCGCGGCGTTCTACGCGGATGCCGACGGGGATGGGGTGGGCGCCGCCGCGGCGGTGGCCATCACCTGCACCGCGCCCGATGGCTACGTCACCACCAGCGGTGATTGTGACGACGCAGACGCCGCGGTCGCCGCCGATTGTGGCGACACCGGCCCCGGCGACACCGGCCCCGGCGACACCGGAACGTGAGGTGGTGACCACGCTGGTCGCGCCCGAGCCCTATCGGTCGGGCATGTTGAGGTCCTTCGGACCTCTCTACTACCTGTCCGCGCTGCCCTTCTTTTTCCGCAACCTGCGGATGGAGGACCACTCGGCCGAGCGGATCCGCCACGCCCACGAGAAGGGTCCGGTGGTGTACGTCCTCCACACCCGCTCCCACGTGGACTGGCTCGCGCTCAACCGCGCGCTGGTCGACCGGAGGCTCCCCCTGCCGGTGTTCAGCAACGGTCTCGATGCCGGTCGCTGGATGGGCGTGGGCGAGCTCTTTCGGATGGTCTGGCAGCGCATCCGGCCTCCGCCGGCGGTGCCGGACCCGCTGACCTCGGGCTTCGTGGCGCGCACCGTCGCGGCGGGGGTCCCGGTGTGCGTGTTCATGGCGCCCCAGCGGGATCTGCGGGATCTCGTGGTCCGCCGGGAGGAGCCCGACCCGATCCCGGCGCTCCTCGAAGCCCAACGCCTCACCGGTCGCCCGGTCCAGATCCTCCCGGTCGTCGTCATCTGGGATCGTTCCCCGGAGCCGGCCCGCACCGAGGTCGGCCGGTTCCTCCTGGGCACCGAGGACAACCCCGGCTTGTTGGGCAAGCTCTCGGCGCTGGCGCGCGGTCAGGGGAACGCCCTGGTGCAGGTGGGCGAGCCGGTCAGCCTGGCGGACCTCGCCGAGCGCACCGCCGAGGAGACCGAGCACCTGCGGCTGCGGAAGCTCAAGCTGTTGCTGCGCCGATACCTGTACCGGGAAGCGCGGGTGGTGCGGGGTCCACGCGCGCGCCCGAGAGGGTGGGTGCGGCGGCAGGTGCTCGACAGCCGAGAGGTGACCGAGCTCATCCGGAGAGAGGCCCAGACCACGGGCGCCGACCCTACCGACGTCGCGATGCAGGTCGTCAAGACCTACGGGAAGATCGCGGCCGACTTCAGCTACCCGATGGTCCGGCTGGCGGCGTGGGGCTGCCGGCAGATCTGGACGCGGATCTACTCCGGCATCGACGTGCGCCCTCTGGACCTCGAGCGGATCCGCGCCGCGCTGCGCGACGGGACGCCGGTGCTCGTCCCCTGTCACCGGTCCCACCTCGACTACCTGCTCATCTCCTCGCTCCTCCACGATCACGACATCGTCATCCCGCACATCGTCGCCGGGGACAACCTCTCCTTCTGGCCGCTGGGCGCGTTCTTCCGGCGGTGCGGCGCGTTCTTCATCCGCCGCAGCTTCACCGAAGACCGCATCTTCCCGGTGGTGTTCGAGCGGTATCTGCGCGAGCTCATCCGCATGGAGGTCCCGGTCGAGTTCTTCATCGAGGGCGGGCGGTCCCGGACCGGCAAGCTGCTGCCGCCGAAGGTCGGGGTCCTCGGGATGGTGATGGACGCCACCGCCACGCAGCGGCCGGATCAGAAGGTGAGCCTGCTCCCGATCTACGTGGGCTACGAGCAGATCGCCGAGGAGCGGGCCTACGCGCGGGAGTTGGGGGGCGAGAAGAAGGAGAAGGAGGACGTGGGCCAGGTGGTGAAGGCGGCCAAGGTCCTCACCAACCGGTACGGCAAGGTCTACCTCCGGGTGGGCGAGCCGCTGGACGCGCGCGCGTTGTTGGGCGACGAGCCCTGGGACACGCTCAGCCGGGCCCGCCGTGGCGAGCAGCTGATGTCGATCGCCGAGCGCCTGCTGCACGGGATCAACCGGGAGGCGCTGGCCCTCCCGACCTCGCTCGTGGCCCTGGCGATCCTCGCGCACCCCCGCCGCGGGGTCCGCCACGAGGAGCTGAAGGCCCGGGTGGAGCGGGTGCGGGCGTTCCTGCGCAGCGCCGGGGTCAACGAGGGGGGCGGCGTCCAACACGTCGACGGCATCCTCGCCGAGGCCCTCGACCGCTTCGTGAAGGGGAAGATGCTCCTGGCCCAGGACGGCCCCGAGGGGCGCGTCTACTCGGTCGTGACCGAGCGCCGGACCACGCTGGAGTACTACAAGAACGCCGTCCTGCACGCCTTTGCGCCGGCGTCCTACTACGCGAACGCCGTCCGCGCGGCCGCCGGAGACGCGGCGCTGGTCAACCGCCTGTTCTGGGTCCAGCAGTTCACCCTCCGCTACGAGTTCGTGCTCGACCCCGACGCCGACGAGGCCGAGCTGCAGCGGCGGGCCATCGTGGACCTCGTCGCCTACGGCGCGCTCGACGCCGACGGCGTCACCGTCTCCGACCGGTCCCGACTCGAGGAGATCGGCAATCTCACCGCCAACTTCCTGGAGTCCTACCTGCTCGTGCTGCGCGGGGTCGGACGGGGCCCGCTCGTGGTCAAGGACGCCTCCCGGTCCATCCTGGGCTTTGGCCAGACGCTCCTCGCCGCCGACGAGATCGCCCGGTCGGAGTCGCTGAACCTCCAGAACATCGACAACGCGGTGCGGGCGTTCCGCGAGGACGGCGCCATGCGGCTGGTGGCCGGGAAGCTCGAGCTGGTCCCGGAAGTCGCGGCGATGGTCCAGGACGAGCTGGCCCGGCTCCTGGGCGCCCCCCGGTGAGCACGCCGGTCGACGAGCTCTTCGGCGGTCAGGGCCCGGCCGCCCCCGAGCCGGACCGCTTGAGAGGGCTGGTCTGGCTCCTTGTCGGCAGCATGGCGATCAGCTTCGTGTGCCCGGTGATCCTGGCGTGGGAGATGGCGCGCATCACCGCCACCGGCGTGCCCGACTGGGGCGCGGTCCTGCTGTTCCTCACCGTGCCCGCCGCGATCGGCGTGCTCTGGGTGTGGCAGCGGGCCGACGAGGAGCGCGACCGCTCGGCGGCGGCCGGGGACATGCGGGCGCGCACTCGCGCCCATCGGCTCCGGCAACTGGCCTACCTGGGCTTGCTCTACTGCCTCGTTTCCATGATGGTGCAGGGCTGGGAGCTCGGCAGCCTGCTCGCCGAGGCCACGCCCGACGGCGGCTGAGCGGGTGGATCAGACGGTGAGCCCGACGCGCTTCCGGGCGTCGACGCAGTTCGCACCGCCCTGGGCGAAGTCCCGGCAGGTCTGGGGACGATCGCCGTAGACCACGCAGGTGTACGTCCCGCCGTCCACCTGGAGACACCCGCAGCGCGGTCCCGCCCGGGTGACGACGAGGTAGCGGCCTTCCCGGCTGACCCGGTCGGGGTGGAGCGCCCGGAACGGGTCCTCTCGCGACAGCTCGACCCGGTGGTAGGCCTCGCGGCAGCACGCCCCGCAGGCCACGCAATCGAGCGACCCCTCGTGGCTCGGGCAGGCGGCCCAACCGGGGTCGACCCGGGCGTTCCGGTGGCGCCGGCACCGAGGGACGGGCCGGCCGCGCCCGCCCACGAACCGCCAGACGCAGCTGCCGCAGGTCTGGCCGGCGGGGCCGGCGGTGGTGGTGAGGGGGTTCATCGGGGCGGTCCTATCTCCTCCGTCTGCGGCAAGGGTAAGCTCCCCCCGATGCGGCCCCTGCTCCTCGCCCTTCTCGCCGTGCTCCTCGCCTGCAGCGGCTTCGACCCGTCGGCCGTGACGGAGGCGGCCCCGACCCTCGCGCCCGCCCCCGTCGTTCCCGCGCTTACGCCCGACGACCTCGTGGCTGCGTACGAGAGGGACTGCGCCTACGTGGTCATGGCGCCCTACGAGGGGGTGGAAGGCGTCGGGACCGCGCCCGAGTGTGAGGCCCAGGACTTCGAACAGAACTGTGCTCCCGACCACTTCGGCTGTTGGGCGGGCTTCGAGACCTGCCGCACCGACTGCAACACCGGGTGTACCGGGTGCGGCGCCGCCTGCGCCCAGGGCTGTGAGGACTGCAAGGCGGCCTGTGCCGGCAGGACCGACGGCGGGGCCTGCGTGCGCGCGTGCGCCGCGAGCCGCCTCCTCTGCCGCGACACTTGCATGGCCAACCGCCGGGCCTGCAGCGACACCGGCTGTCCCGCGAGCATGAAGACGTGTGAGGCCGACGGCGCGGCCCGCCGGAGCCGGGAGTGCCCCGACTGCGCGGCCTATGAACGGTGCGTGTTGGACCGTTTCGAGGGCGCCCAGATCGACTGCCGCGCCGCCTACCCGAAGATGGGGGAGTGGTGCCTTCTGCCCTGTACGCCGGATCCCTGACGCTCCTGGCCGGGTGTGCCACCGGCCGTCCCGACGAGGCGCTGCCCGCGCAGGACATGCTCCCCATCGCCGCCGGCGCCTTCACCCGCGGCCTCGCCCAATCCGCCCACCCCGACGAGACCCCGCCCCACCGCGTGGAGCTGTCCGCGTTCACGCTGGACCGAACGCTGGTCACCGTAGCGGCGTTCCGCGCGTACGTGGCGGTGACGGGCGCGGTGACGAGCGCAGAGCGGCTCGGCTACGGCAAGACCGCGGTGTTGGGCATGGCGGACTGGGAGTGGCGGCAGGTCCCCGGCGCACACTGGCGACAGCCGTGGGGCGCCGAGAACGTCGACACCGTCGCGCTTCGGGACGACGCCCCGGTGACCATGGTGAGCTGGCTGGACGCGGACGCCTACTGTCGGTGGCGGGATGCGCGGCTCCCCACCGAGGCGGAGTGGGAGTACGCGATGCGGGCGGGGGCGACCACGCGCTATCCCTGGGGTGACCAGCCGGTCCGTCCCGGAGGCGCGGCAGGCCTGAACTACTGGGAAGGGGTCACGCACGCCGACAACCCGCTCACCGACGGGTTCCTCTACCTCTCGCCGGTGCGCGCGTTTCCGCACAACGCCTGGGGAGTGTACGACCCGGTGGGCAACGTCTGGCAGTGGACGGCCGACTGGTACGCCGCGGACACCTACGCGGTCGCCGCCGCCCAGGGCGGGGTGCGCGACCCGAAGGGCCCTGCGGAGGGGACCGACAAGGTGGCCCGCGGTGGGTCCTGGTGGTGCTCGAAGGACACCTGCCACGGCTACGGGCTCATTGCGCGCGGCAAGACCGAGCCCGGGGCCCCGTTCGCGAACAACGGATTTCGCTGCGCGCAGTGAGGAGCCTGGCGCCCCTCACCCGCCCTTCGGGCTGCCCTCTCCCGGAGGGAGAGGGGGAGGCGCCACCTACGCCGCCCGCCGCCGCCGCACGATCAGCGCCACGAAGCCCAGCAGCAGCGGCAGGATTCCGCCCGCCGGGGCGACCCCGCACCCGCAGCCGTCTTCCTTGCCGACGATGGGGACGTCGTTTCCGCAGCCCTCGTCGACTTCGCCGTCGCAGTTGTTGTCCACGCCGTCGCAGACCTCGACCACGCCCGGATTGGCCCAGCCCTCGGCATCGTCGCAGTCGCCGCCGGCCGCGGTGTAGCCATCGCCGTCGGCGTCGTCGTAGCCCTCGTCCACCAGGCCGTCGCAGTCGTCGTCGACGCCGTTGGCCGACTCCTCGCCGTTCGGGCTCGCGCCGGCGTCCGCGTCGTCGCAGTCGCCCGCGGCGTCGGAGAAGCCGTCGCCGTCGTCGTCGGTGTACTGGCCACCCTCGTCGACCACGCCGTCGCAGTTGTCGTCCACGCCGTTCTCGACCTCGGTGGCGTCCGGCTCGACGCCCGGATCGGCGTCGTCGCAGTCCCCGTCGTTCTCGGAGATGCCGTCGCCGTCGTCGTCGTAGCTGTTGGTGCCTTCGTCCACGGTGCCGTCGCAGTCGTTGTCCACGCCGTCTTCGGTCTCGGGCGCGCCGGGGTAGGTCGCGCTGTCCTCCTCGGCACAGTCGCCGCCGGAGCCGGTGTAACCGTCGCCGTCCGGATCGTAGACGCCACCGTCCACCGAGCCGTCACAGTCGTCGTCCACGCCGTTGTCGGCGACTTCGGTCTCGTCGGGGTTCACTGCGTCGTCGCCGTCGTTGCAGTCGCCGTCTTCCTCGGTGTAGCCGTCGAGGTCGTCGTCGTAGCAGGAGGTCTCCTCGTCCACGATGCCGTCGCAGTCGTCGTCGATGGCATTGCAGGACTCCTCGGTGCCGGGCGCAGAGCCGGACACCGCGTCGTCGCAGTCGCCGCCGGCCTCGGAGTAGCCGTCGCCGTCGTCGTCGTAGTAGTCGGTGTCCTCGTCGACGATGCCGTCGCAGTCCTCGTCCACGCCGTCCGCGGTCTCGGCCGCGCCCGGGTTCACCGCCGCGTCGCCGTCCCAGCAGTCGTCGTCGTTGGCGACGTAGCCATCGGGCGAATCGCAGGTGACCTCGGTGCTGGTCGCGGTGCCGTAGCCGTCGCCGTCGGCGTCCTCGTACCAGATACTGACGTCGGCGGCGTCGTCCTCGTCGACCACGCCGTCACAGTCGTCGTCGTAGCCGTTGCAGTACTCGGTCGCGTCGGGGTTGACGGTGGCGATGGTGTCGTCACAGTCGGTGCTGTCCTCGACGTAGCCGGAGATCGCGCTGCAGCTGAGGGTCGCGGTGATCGGGTCCCCGAAGCCGTCGCCGTCGGTGTCCGCGTACCAGGTGTCCCCGATACCCTCGTCCGTCGCGCCGTCGCAGTCGTTGTCGAGACCGTCGCAGATCTCGGTGGCGCGGGGGTAGATGGCGGCGTTGGTGTCCAGGCAGTCCTGGTCGTCGGCGACGTAGCCGGAGGGCTGGTCGCAGTCCTCGGTGGTGATGGCGGCGTTGCCGTAGCCGTCGCCGTCCTGGTCGCGGTACCAGGTGGCTTCGTCCACCGCGCCCGCTTCGTCCACGGTGCCGTCGCAGTCGTCGTCGGCGCCGTTGCAGAACTCGGTGGCCCCCGGGTGCACTGCGTTGTCGTCGTCGTTGCAGTCCGAGCTGTTGCTCACGTAGCCGGTGGGCTCGGTGCAGCTCACGCTCTGCGCCGAGAGGTCCCCGTAGCCGTCGCCGTCCGAATCGGCGTACCAGGTGGTGCCGCCCGACTCGTCGATGGAGCCGTCGCAGTCGTCGTCGACGCTGTTGCAGATCTCGGGGTCGGCCGGGCTGACCGAGCTGTCGAAGTCGTTGCAGTCCGACCCGTTGCTGACGTACCCGACGGGCCGGGTGCAGGCGACGCGGGTCGAGGTGGCGCTGCCGTAGGCATCGGAGTCGGCGTCCCGGTACCAGGTGGTCCCGCCCGATTCGTCGACCGAGCCGTCGCAGTCGTTGTCCAGGCTGTCGCAGATCTCGCTGGCGGCGGGGTTGACGGCCACGTCCGCGTCGTCGCAGTCGGTGTCGTCTGCGACGTAGCCGGAGGGCTGGTCGCAGGCGTCACGGGTGCGGGCGGCGTTGCCGTAGGTGTCCCCGTCGCTGTCCCGGTACCAGGTGGTCTCGTCGAGGGCGCCCGACTCGTCGGTGGAGCCGTCGCAGTCGTTGTCCACGCCGTCGCAGTACTCGTTGGCGCCGGGGTTCACGCCGCTGTTGCGGTCGTTGCAGTCGGTGGAGCTGGAGACGTACCCGGAGGGGGCGCTACAGGCGACCGAGGTGGAGCCCGAGTCTCCGTAGCCGTCGCCGTCGGTGTCGGCGTACCAGGTGGTTCCGACGCCCTCGTCGATGGAGCCATCGCAGTCGTCGTCGCGGGAGTTGCAGCTCTCGGCGGCGGCGGGGTTCACCGCGGCGCGGCCGTCGTCGCAGTCGTCATCGTTGCTGACGTAGCCGGAGGGCGCAGAGCAGCTGATGGAGGTCGTGGTCGACACTCCGTAGCCGTCGCCGTCCGCATCGCGGTACCAGGTCACGCCGCCGTCTTCGTCCGTTGATCCGTCGCAGTCGTTGTCCACGCCGTCGCAGTACTCGGGCGCGGAGGGGTAGACGGTGTTGGACGCGTCGTTGCAGTCGGTGCTGTTCGAGACGTACCCGGCCGGCAGCGAGCAGGAGAGGGTCGTGGTGCTGGAGGTGCCGTAGCCGTCGGCGTCCGCGTCCCGGTAGTAGGTGGTGCGGTCGGTGGCCGACTCGTCGATGGAGCCGTCGCAGTCGTCGTCGACCGAGTTGCAGTACTCGGTGGCGAGCGGATGGACGGTGTTGGACGCGTCGTTGCAGTCGGTGCTGTTCGAGACGTACCCGGACGGGGCGGAGCACGCGACGGTGGTCGACGTGGACACGCCGTAGCCGTCGGCGTCGGCGTCGCGGTAGTAGGTGCTGCCCACGCCCTCGTCGACCGAGCCGTCGCAGTCGTCGTCGACCGAGTTGCACGTCTCGGAGGCGGCGGGGCTGATGGCGCTGCTGGCGTCGTTGCAGTCGGAGCTGTTGGAGACGTAGCCGACCGGCCGGGAGCAGGAGGTGGTGGTGGTGCTGGCGGTGCCGTAGCCATCGGCGTCGGCGTCGCGGTACCAGGTGGTGCCGCCCGACTCGTCGGTGGCGCCGTCGCAGTCGTCGTCGATGGAGTTGCAGGTCTCGGTCGCGGCGGGGTTC
>JAYVAS010000039.1:0-1741 GCA_043750895.1 Pseudomonadota bacterium | reverse complement strand
GCGATCGGGCCCACCCACCGCGGGAGGGTGGCCATCGGCGGGGGGCCGCCCACGACCGCGGCGATCCGCGTCCACGCCTCGTGGTAGCTCAGGTTCTCGTTGCCGAGGATCCACGCCCGCCCGGACGGCCCGTTCGACGCGGCGAGGATCCCGGCGCAGACGTCGGCCACGTGCACGAAGTTGTTGCCACCCGGGGGGGCGAAGCGGGCCCGGCCTCGTTTCACGGCGAGGAGCATCTTCCCGACGTTGACGCGCCAGTCGAAGGGCCCGACGATCAGGGTGGGGTGCACGATGACGTGGTCGACGCCCGAGGAGCGGACCACGACGTCCGCGGCGCGCTTGGTGTCCACGTAGGGCACGCCGCCTTCTTCGGGGCGGGGCGCGCTGTCTTCGGTGGCGGGGGCGGCCCGGGTGCCGAACCCCAGGGCGTCGACCGACGAGACGTGCACCAGGCGGGCGCCCGGCGGCATGGCGGCGCAGATGGTCCGGGTGCCTTCGACGTTCACCCGCTCCGCCTCCGCCCGTCCGCCCTGCCCGATCCAGACCGTGGCCGCGGCGTGCACGACCACGTCGGCGCCGCTGAGGCAGGCCCGGACCGCCGTCGCGTCGGTGAGATCACCGTGCACGACTTCGACCTCAAGGCCGGTCAGCTCGGGCCGATCTCCTCCACGCACCAGAACGCGAACTTCTGCGCCACGATCGAGCAGGTTTCGGATGAGATTGTTTCCGAGTAGTCCGGTCGCCCCGGTCACTGCCCAGCGTGGACGCAGCGGTTCTCTCATCCTTACCCTCCGAACGGCGTTGACGAGATCGCGTCGGGTCGGCACATTAGCGCGCGCTCCGGAGAGCTGATGGCATTTCTGCTTCCCGAGGGTCGGCGTTCGCTTTCCGCGTACGCCTACCACATCGGTCCGTCTCATACCTACCAGCCGGCCTACCGCTTCATCGCGGCGGACATCGGCATCGAACACGGCGCCTGGCTCGACCTGGGCACCGGCACCGGCTGGCTCGCGATTCACGCGGGGGCGGGCAAGTCCGACCTGGACGTGATCGCGATCGACACCTCCGAGACGATGCTCAGCCTGGCCGAGACCAACAAGGCGGGCCGTCTCAACGTCACGTTCCGGAAGATGAGCGCGGACGACGTGATCTTCCCGGCGGGCACCTTCACCGTGGTCACCGCGGTGCAGTTGTTCCACCACCTCGGCGCCGAGCGCGCCAAGGTGCTCTCGGAGGCCCACCGTACGCTGGTCGACGGCGGGAAGATGTACATCTACGAGGCCGACCCCGACTCCGAGGTCCCTTCGGACTGGGTCAGTCGGCGGGCTGGTTGGCCGACCGACGGCGTGCTCAAGGGCCGGTGGAAGAAGTACGGGATGGATCAGGCGGCGTGGGACCAACTCAAGCGTGACGTCGAGGCGTCGCCCTTCGGGACCAACTACACGGACGAGCGGCACGGCTTCTACCGTCGCCTCGTGTGTACGCGCTAGGTCTGCTCGGCTGCTTCGCGCCGCTCGTGGACGAGCGGGTGATTGGGGTCGACGTGCCCGCCGCGTGGAGCTTCGGAGCCCCGGACAGCCGGCTGGGCGCCCGCGTGAGCGCGCAGGGGGACGCCTGGGCCGCGACCGGCGCCGGGTTCGTGCGGGTCGACGGCGACGACGTGCCGGGCCTCGTGTACGCGGGCTGGTGGGGGGAGGCGCTGGTCACGGCAGACGCGGCGGGCGCGTGGTGGGTGGACGGT
>JAYVAS010000038.1:0-3182 GCA_043750895.1 Pseudomonadota bacterium | reverse complement strand
CTCCAGTTTGATTTACCTGTGACCGGTGCCCCGGCTAAGGGGCGCCGTTCGAAACTCTCTATTGAACGACAGTTACTGCTACCAATTTTTCAAAGACCGACGAGCGCCTTCACGCTCTCGCTCAAGAGCGGACCGCGAGGTCCTCTTTCGAGCCCCAGGAGTCTATCGAGGAACGCGCGGACCGTCAAGGCGATTTTTCACATCGCCGCCAGGGTCGCGAACCCTCGGGGGTCCAGGTGGCGCTACATTATGGGAGGAGGCCCACCGCGTCAAGGCGATCGGTGTCGAAACCGCCGCTCAGGTGCCCCATCCGAAGACCTCGGGGTGCATCTTCACGCACTTGAACGCCCATCCTCCGAGCATGCCGCCGAGCAACAGAATTGCGACGAAGCGCTCACGGCGCATGATGCGGTCCATCACCGCCTGCACGACGTTCCGGCCAGTCACGGCGTCCGCCCAGCCCGCGATCGCGAAGACGACCGCCGCCGTGAACAGCACCAGCCCGAAGGGCTGCGTTCCCAGCGCGTCGAGAGGGTGGAGGTGGGCCAGGAGGCTGAAGGTGGTGGTCATCCCGCACATGTGCACGGCCAGCCGGTCAGCGTGAGCATCGTGCAGCCGGCGAGGCCGAGCTGCTGATGGGTGCCGTATCCGTCGGGTGACGGGGTGAGCCACACGGACAGGCCGAGAACGATGGTGGCCGGAAGCGCGACCGCCAGACCCGCCACACGAACCGCCACGGGGGCGGGGATCGCGTTCACGCGTGCGATCACGCCGTGGATGTGCTCACTTAGTTGTCGCACCGGACTCCTCCTCGCCCTCGGAGAGGGCGGCTGCGAGTATGGCCTCCACCGCACCCGCGAGACGGTCCGTCTCTTCGAGCTGGGTCCGGACCCGCTTCCGGAGGGCGCGGGTCTCGGCGGCGAGGTTCAGGGCGGTGATCAGCGCCAGGGTCGTGGCGTCGAAGGCGGGGGCACGGACGGAGAGCTCCTTCACCCGGCGATCGACCTCGGCGGCCGCGCTCTCGATGTCGTCGCTCTCATCGGCCCGCAGCGTGTAGCTGCGGCCCAGGATGGTGATCTGCTTCTGCACCGGTCGGTGCTAACCCGGATCCCTCTGTGGACGCCCGAAACCGAGCTGCGCGCCAGGCCTCAGGATCCCGCGTCCGGGACCAGCGCGTCCACGAAGGCGCGGGCGTCGAACGCCCTCAGGTCTTCGATCTTCTCGCCCAGGCCCACGAGCTTCACGGGGATGCCGAGCTCCTCCGCGATGGCGACCACGACCCCACCCTTCGCGGTGCCGTCCAGCTTGGTGAGCACGATGCCGGTGACCCGCGCCACGTCGGCGAAGACGCGGGCCTGGGACAAGGCGTTCTGCCCCATCGTCCCGTCCAGCACGAGGAGGACCTCGTGGGGGGCGTCGGGCACGGTACGCACGATCACCCGCCGGATCTTGGCGAGCTCGTCCATCAACGTGGCGTGGGCCTGGAGCCGACCGGCGGTGTCGCAGATGACGACGTCGATGCCGCGAGAGACCGCCGCCTGCACCGCGTCATGGCAGACCGCGGCGGGGTCGGCGCCCTCCTGGTGGGCGATCACCGGGACCCCTGCCCGTTCGCCCCAGATCTTGAGCTGCTCGATGGCCCCGGCTCGGAAGGTGTCCCCGGCGGCCAGCAAGACCGACTTCCCGGCGGCCTTGTAGCGCGCCGCCAGCTTGCCGATGGTGGTGGTCTTCCCCGAACCGTTCACCCCCACCACCAACACCACGAGGGGCCCGGAAGCCGCCGTCGCCAGCGCGGTGGGGTAGCGCCCGACCCGCGCGGCGACCAGCGCCCGCAGTCGCGCCGTCATCTCGGCCGGCGTCCCCTCCCCCCCGGCGCGGAGAGCCTCGACCAACGCCAGGCTCGTCTTCGCGCCGACGTCGGCGCGGACGAGCGCTTCTTCCAAGGCGTCCCACAGCGCTTCGTCCTTCTTCCCGGCCCCGAACACCGCGGTGAGCGAGCCCCCCAGCGCCTCCCGCGTCCGGCGCAGGGCCGCCACGAAGCGGTTCTCCGGCACGGGCGCCAGCGCCTCCTCGGGCTCGGCCGGCGCTGCCAGTCCGGGCAACGAGGGCCGCCGGGTCGCGACGCGCACGATGACGCCCACCGCCACGGCGGCGAGGAGGACGGCACCAAGGTAAAGCAGGAAGTCAGTCAATTTTCACCGTGACCAGACGACTCGTCCCGGGTTCGGGCATCGTGACTCCGTAGAGCACGTCCGCGCACTCCATCGTCTTCTTGTTGTGGGTAATGACGATGAATTGCGTCACGCGGGACATCTCTCGGAGCATGTCGTTGAACCGGGCGCCGTTCCCTTCGTCGAGGGGGGCGTCGACTTCGTCGAGCAGGCAGAAGGGGGACGGCTTCACGCGGAACAGCGAGAAGATGAGCGCGATGGCGGCCATCGCCTTCTCGCCGCCCGAGAGCAGGGTGAGGTTCTGGATGCGCTTCCCCGGCGGTTGTACGACGATCTCGACGCCGCAGGTGAGGAGGTCCTCCTCATCGGTGAGCTCCAGGCGCGCCGAACCGCCGCCCACCAGCTTGGGGTAGTTGGCCTGAAAGTGGTCGTTGACGAGGTCGTAGGTCTCGCGGAAGCGGTCTCGGCAGATGCGGTTGATCGCGCCGATGGCCTCCTCGATGATCCGCATCGCCTCCTCGAGGTCGGCGCGCTGCCGCGCGAGCTCCTCGTGCCGTTCCGCCACCTCCCGGTACTCGGTCTCGGCCTCGAGGTTGACCTCGCCCACCTTGCCGAGCTGCTCGCGGAGCGCCACCAACGCCGCCTGGCGGTCCGTCAGCTCGGCGTCGAGATCGGCCGGGGTGAGGCGCAGCACCGCGATGGGATCGGGCGGGGTGATGCCCGGCACCGGGACGGGGTCCCATCCGTCGAGGAGCACCTGCCCGTCGCGGTCGAGGCGATCGAGGAGCCCCACGAGGGAGAGCTGATGCCGCTCCTCCACATCCGCCCGGAGGCGGTCCAACTCCCCCTTCACCAGGAGCAGATCCCGCTCGGCGACGGCCAGCTGGTCCTTGGCCGCCCCCTGACGCTCCCGCGCCGCGCGCGCGCTCTGCTCGGCGAGCTTCACGCGCTCTCGATGCCCCTGCACCTCTTCCTTTCGCTGGTCGAGCTCCTCGCGCGTCCGCCCCAGCT
>JAYVAS010000037.1:0-7358 GCA_043750895.1 Pseudomonadota bacterium | reverse complement strand
GGACCGCCGTGTCTACCTCCGGGACGTCGCCAGCGTGCGGATCGGCGCCGAGAACGAGCGCACCGCGGCCCGCGCCGACGGAGTCCCCTCCATCTCCCTGGCGGTGAACCCCCAGACCAAGGCCAACATCATCGCCACGTCGGACGAGATCCGGCGCCGTCTGCCGCAGATCGAGGCCGACCTCCCACCCGGGATGGAGCTCGAGCTGGTGTACGACCGCGCCGACGCGGTGCGCGCCTCGATCCACGACGTGGAGCTCACGCTCGCGGTGGCCTTCGGGCTCGTGGTCGCGGTCATCTTCCTGTTCCTGCGCGACCTCCGGAGCACCCTCGTCCCGACCCTCGCGATCCCGGTCTCGATCGTCGGCACCTTCCTCGTGTTGTGGATCGCGGGCTTCACCATCAACGTCTTCACGCTGTTCGGGCTGGTCCTGGCGATCGGCCTGGTGGTGGACGACGCGATCGTGGTGCTCGAGAACATCGTCCGCCGGATCGAAGAGGGCGAGGCGGTGCACGACGCCGCCATCCACGGCACGCGCCAGATCGCGGCGGCGGTCATCGCGACCACGGTGTCGCTCGTGGCGGTCTTCCTGCCGGTCATCTTCACCGGGGGAACCACCGGCCGGCTGTTTCTGGAGTTCGGGGTGACCGTCGCTGCCAGCGTGGCGATCAGCATGGTGGTGGCGCTGACCCTCACCCCGATGTTGTGCGCCACCCTGCTCCGGCCGGGCAAGGCCGACCACCCCGCCGCGCCCGGCTGGTTGGCGCGAGGCTTCGCGGCCACGCTCCGACCGGTCCTCCGCTGGCCCGCCCTCGTGGTGCCCGTCATCGTCGTGGCGCTCGGCGGCGTGGGCTGGGGGTTCCAGTCCCTCCCCCGAGAGTTCTTCCCCACCGAGGATCGGAACATCTTCCTCGTGCGCACCCAGGCCCAGGAGGGTGCAAGCTTCGCTTGGATGAACGCCCGGATGGCCGAGGTGGAGCCCGAGCTGATGGCCGCGGTGCCCGAGCGCCGGGTGATGCTCTCCCGGGTGGCCACCGGGCCGGGCGGGGTCGCGGCGGGGGCGAACACGGGGATGCTGGTCTTCCCGCTCCTCCCGAAGGCGGAGCGGGACCGCTCCCAGCAGGAGATCGTCAACAGCCTGAAGGCGACGCTGGGCGGGATCACCGCCTTCCGCACCATCCCGATCCAGTTCCCGACCGTAGGGCGCGGCTTCTCGCCGCCGCTCCAGTTCGTGCTCCAACACGCGAGCTTCGACGCGCTGGTCGCCGAACTCCCCGGGTTCCTCCGCAAGATGCGCGAGATCCCCGGCCTCACCTCGGTCAACGAGGACCTCCGCCTCGACCGTCCCGAGCTGTGGATCCACGTGGACCGGGAGAAGGCGGCCGAGCTCGGCGTGCCGCTGCGCGACGTGGCGCGGAGCCTGCAGGTGCTCACCGGCGGGCTGGAGGTGTCCACCTTCAAACGCGGCGTGCGCCAGTACAAGGTGATGGCGAGCCTCGCCGCCGAGCAGCGCGCCACCCCCGAGCAGCTCGGCGCCATCTTCGTCCGGACCGGGGGCGGCGAGCTGGTGCCGCTCGCGAACCTCCTCCGCACCGACGAGCGGGCCGGCGCCGCCTCGCGGTTCCACTACAACCGCGCCCCCTCGGCCACGATCAGCGCCAACCTCGACGGAATCACGCTCGGGGACGGCATCGACCGGGTCCAGGCGCTCGCCGACGCCGAGCTGCCCGAAGGCTTCCGCACCGCCCTGGCGGGGGAGTCCCGGGACTTCGCCGAGAGCGCGAGCTCGCTGGTCCAGATGTTCCTCCTCGCCCTGGCGCTGGTCTACCTCCTGCTTTCGGCCCAGTTCGACTCCTTCGTCGCGCCCATCTCGGTCATGGTGTCGGTGCCCTTGGCGCTGGCCGGCGCGTTCGCCGGGCTCGCCCTCTTCGGCATGACCCTCTCCTTCTTCGGGCAGGTCGGGCTCATCCTGCTCGTCGGGCTGGTGACCAAGAACGGGATCCTGATCGTGGAGTACGCGCGGCAGCAGGTGACCGACCACGGCATGGACCCGTGGCACGCTGCCGAAGCGGCGGCGCGGCTGCGGTTCCGCCCCATCTTGATGACCTCGGTGGCGACGATCGGCGGGGCGCTGCCGATCGCGGTGGGCCTCTCGGGGAGCAGCCGGGCCTCGCTGGGGGTGGCGGTCGTCGGCGGCATGCTCGTCGCCACCATCCTGACCCTCTACGTCACCCCGGTCACCTGGGCCGCGCTCGCCTCGCTCGGGCGGCGGAGGGCCGCATGAGGCGGATCGTGGCGCTGCTGCTCCTTCTGCTCGCGGGGCCCGTCTCGGCTGCGCCGCTCACCCTCGCCGAAGCCCTGAGCGCCGCCGCCTCCGGCAACCTCGACGTGGTCCGCGCCGCCGCCGAGGTGGACGCGGCCACCGCCGATCGCTCGGGGGCGCGCGCCGACCTCCTCCCGACGGTGTCCGGGGCCGCAGACGTCGGCTGGGGAAACTCCGTCTTCTCTCCGGTTCCCGCCGCCGACGCATCGGTCCGCGTGAGCGCCGTCGTCCCCCTCCTCGACCTCCCGGCCCTGTCCCGATCCCGTGCCGCGGGCGCCTCCCTCGACGCCGCCACCGCCGACCAGGCCGCCACCCTCCAGGCCACCCTCGCCGAGGTGGCCCGTCGTTACGTGGCGTTACAACAGGCCCGCGAGCAGGTCCTCACCGCGGGGGCGCGCCTTCTCCGGGCCGAACGGCTGCGCGCGCTCGCCGCGGACCGCGTGGAGCTCGGCGCCGCCCCCCGCATCGATCTCACGCGGGCCGAGCTGGCGCTGCGCACCGAAGAGGCGCGCCTCCTCTCCGCCCAGACCGCCGCCGCCGCCGCCGAGGTGGCGCTCGCCGAGGCGCTGGGTGCCCCGATCGACCAGCCCTTCGAGGTGACGGAAGCCCGGCCGCTGCTCGATCCCGGCCTCACCCCGGGGGACGACGCCCTCACCGACGCCATCGCGCGCGCCCAGTCCGAGGATCCCGACCTCGTCGCCGCCCGCGCCCGGCTGGAAGCCGCCTCCGCGACGCGCCGGGCCCAGGCTGCCGCCGCCGCGCCCACCATCGCCGGATACGGCGAAGCCGGCGTGGTCACCGACCTGGACGACGCCTCCACCACGCCGCTCGGGAGCGTGGGGGTGGCCGCGTCGATCCCGCTCTGGGCGGGCGGCCGGCGCGCCGCGGATCTGGCCGGAGCGCGAGCCGACGAAGAGGATGGACGGCTCTCGGTCCTCGCCGCCGCGCGCGCGCTCGAAGCCGAGCTGCGCGTCGGGCTGCGGGTGTGGCGGGACGCCGGCGCGGGGCTCACGGTGGCCGACGCCAGCCTCGCGCTGGCCAGGGAGGAGCTCGAGCGTGCCGAATCGCGCTACCGGGAAGGCGCCGAGGGCAACCTCGTGGTGGTGAGCGCCCAGGCCGAGGTGGCGGTGGCCGAGCAGGGGCGGGTGGACGCGGTCGCGTCCTACAACCGCGCGGTCATCGGCTGGCTGGAGGCGACGGGACAGGTGGCGGAGCTGGGGCGCCCGTGAGCCCCGCCGCGCCGCGCGCGGTCGTCCCGTCCTCGTCGTCGTCCCCGTCCTTGTCGTCGTCCGCATCGTCATCGTCCGCGGGCTCGACGTTGCGGATCCGGCCGTTCGGCCGCACCTCGGCCTCCCAGCGCTCCCCGTCCACGGTGCGCACCTCGAGGTCCCACTCCACCCCGTCTCGCTCGCACGCCAGCAGCGTGGCGCCGGGGAAACGCTGGAGCACGGCCGCCTTGATGATGGCCGGCACCTGGTCGAGGGGAACCGGAATGTCGCGGGCGTCAGCCAGGCCGACGAGCAGGGTGAAGAGCATGGAACCTCCGAGCGCACATCATGCCCGACCAGCCTGAAGGCGCCCTGAAGGAAAGCGCACGGTCACGCGCGTCCCGCGCCCCAGGACGCTCGCGAGCTCCACCGAGGCCCCGTGCAGGCGCGCCACGGTGTCGACGATCGACAGCCCCAGCCCCGCGCCGCCGGCGTCGCGCGCGCGCGCCGCATCCACCCGGTAGAAGCGCTCGCGGACGTGCGGGAGCGCCTCGGGCGGGATGCCCTCTCCCTCGTCGATCACGTCGAGCACCACTTCGTCATCGCGCGCGTCCACGCAGACCCGCACCGCGCCGCTCGGGGTGTGCCGGAGCGCGTTGGAGACCAGGTTGCGCACGAGGATCCCCAGGAGTCGGGCATCGCCCCGCATGCGCGCCGGCTGCCCCTCCACCGGCACCGTGCCCGCGACATCCCGCGCCACCTCCCGGAGGTCGAGGTCCACGTGGTCCGCGCCGGCCCCGGCATCGGCGCGCGCCAGCAGCAGCAGCGCGTCGAGGATGCCCTGCATTCGGTCGGCCCCCTCGCGGACGCTGGTCAGGGCGTCGCGGTACTCCTCGGGGGCGCGCTCTCGACGAAGCGCCAGGTCCACCTCGGTCCGGATCACCGCCAGCGGGGTCCGCAGCTCGTGCGAAGCATCGGCGGTGAAGCGCGCCTGCTGTTCGTAGCGCACACGCAGCCGGCGCATCTCCTCGGCGTCCCCGAGTCGGCGGGCGATCAGGACGCCCACCGCGATCGATGCGGAGCCGAGGACGAGCCCCGCCACGCCCAGTGCGCCGTGCAGGCGCGCCAGCCCGTCCTCCACGGGCGCGGTCGAGGCGCCGACCGAGATGGTGACCGTCTCCGGCCCGTCCCCCTCGTCGTCATCGACCTCGAAGGCGCCCGTCCAGACGCGGCCGGTCAGGTCGCCCACCGCGCTGATCTCCACCCCGTCGGACCCGACCACCCGCGCCCCGGTCAAGGTGGCCATCAGCTCGGGGTCTTGCGGCTCCATCAGCCAACCGTCCCCCTCGCGCTCGACCCGGGCCGCCATGGCAGCGGCGCGGGCCTGGAGCGTGGCGTCGAGGTCGGCGAGGCGATCGACGCGGATCCACCGGCTCACCAACGCCGAGAACACGCCCAGCACGACGAGGGTCGGCAGCGTGACGGCGAGCAGGATGCGGGTGCGAAGGGTCAGCTGGTCACCTCGCGGAGCACGTAGCCGACCCCCCGCACGGTCTGGATGCACTCGTTCCCGAGCTTACGCCGCAACGCCGAGACGTGGACCTCCACGACGTTGGAGCCGGGCTCCATGTCGCGCTCCCAGCCCGCCCGCGCCAAGGCTTCTCGGGTCAGCACCGCACCCGGGCGCCGAAGGAACATCTCCAGGATCTGGAACTCCCGCGCGGTCAGGGCCAGCTCCTTCCCGTCCGACCAGGCACGGTGCTCCGCCACGTCGAGCACGATGCCCGCGGCCTCGTAGCGACTCGTGGACTGCCGACCGGAGCGCCGCACCAGGTTGCGGACCCGCGCCAGCAACACCTCGAAGTCGAAAGGCTTGGTCAGGTAGTCGTCCGCCCCCGCGTCGAGCCCGGACACCACATCCGCAGGCGCGTCACGCGCCGTCAGCATCAGGATGGGGAGGTCCACCTTCCGGGCCCGCAGACGCTCGCAGATCTGTGTTCCGGACAGTCCGGGCAGCATTCTGTCCAGGATCAACAGGTCGAACTCGCCGGACATCGCCGCTTCGAGCCCAGCGAGCCCGTCGCGGCAAACCTCCACCGCGTGCAGCTCCTCTTCGAGCCCGCGCTCGATCAGGAACCCCAGCCGGGCCTCGTCTTCCACCAGTAGGATTCGCGCCATGGGAGAAGGGTACTTCGGGAGGCTGAAGAGAGGCTGAAGTGACGAGGATGGTCAACCCTCCGGGTTGGACGCCCGCAGCTCGGCCCAGCCTTCATAGAGGTCGCTGACCGCGAGTCGCACCTGGATGGAACGCAGCTCCACGACGTCCCCAGCCCCGAAGCGGAGGAGCGTCCAGGCGTCGCCGTCGCGCCGAAACAGGCGGACGCCGATCCGCTCCGAGTCGACCACCACGTACTCCTGGAGAGAGGTCAGGCTCGCGTACTGATCGAACTTCTCACCGAGATCGTAGGCGGCCGTCGAGGGGGAGAGCACCTCGAACAGCGCGGTCGGGTTGGTCAACGCGTTGCGATCACGCGCCGCCCAGCGGATGGGGCCGCACACGACCGCGAGGTCTGGGTAGGTCGCAAAGGCGCGATCTTCGACGAGGGCCCGCAGGTCGGAGTCGAACGCGCGGCAGGGACGCCCGCGGAGCGCCAGCGCGGTCAGCGCGGTGAGGTTCGTCTTGACGAGCGAGTGCTCGCGCGATCCGCCGGCCATCGCGAGGATGACGCCATCGCAGTACTCGTGTCGGACCGCGGCGCGCGCCTCCGCCGCGAGGTACGCCTCGTAGCTGACCCGTGGGCCGGCAGGCTCCGCCATAGGGCACCCTACCACCGAATCCCCCGCTCGGTAAGCCGTCCGACGCTTCCCTACCCCCGACCAACCACCGCCGGTGCTACCCTTTCCCGATGTCGGACCGGATCGAGACCCTCACCGCCGCTGTTTCAGGTCGACCCGCGCGTTTCGGGATCATCTCGATGTACGACGTCGAGAACAACGCGGTTCGCATCCTCGCCGCCACCCTGCGTGAGGGTGGCCACCACGTCGCCGAGATCTACTTCAAGGACTGGATCTCGAACCACCTCGACCCCGCCACCGACACCGAGCTCGACAACCTCGCCAAGGTGATCCGCGACGAGAAGCTCGACCTGGTCTGCGTCTCCATCCGCGCCTCCGCCTACTACCACTCGGCCCGCATCCTCACCGAGCACCTCCACGAGGCGCTCGACATCCCCGTCCTCTGGGGCGGCATGCACCCCACCCTGTGTGGAGACGACTGCATCAAGACCGCCGACATGGTGCTCCAGGGCGAAGGCGAGTACGCGCTGCTCGACCTCGCCGACCGCCTCCGCGACGGCACCGGGGTGATGGACACCCGCAACCTGTGGATCAAGGGGCCGGACGGCGTCGTCAAGAACACGCTGCGGCCGCTGGTCGAGAACCTCGACGACCTCTCCTGGCGCGACTACCACACCCACGACCACAAGTACTTCATCTGGGGCAAGCGCATCGACAAGGGGGACCCGATGCCCGGGGACCCGGTCTTCCAGATGATGGGCAGCCGCGGCTGCATCTACAAGTGCAGCTACTGCTACAACTCGACCTACAAGAAGGACGTCTACCCGGGCCAGAAGTGGTTCCGGGTGCGCTCCCCCCAGTCGATGATCGACGAGATCAACTACGCCCGTTCTCACTGGAATTTCAAGCGCATCCGCTTCGACGACGAGGTCTTCAACTTCCAGTCCGACTGGGTGGACGAGTTCTGCGAGCTCTACCCCAAGCAGGTCGGGCTCCCGTTCGAGATCTTCATCGAGCCCAAGCTCGTGCAC
>JAYVAS010000036.1:0-8236 GCA_043750895.1 Pseudomonadota bacterium | reverse complement strand
GACCCGCTTCGACCTCACCCGTGCCGCGCTCTACGCCAACGCCGAGTCGCTGGCCCTCGGTGGGGCGGGCGCGGCGTACGCCACCGGGAGCCTCGGGCTCCAGCTCAACCCGGCGGCGGCGGCGCGGCGGCGCGCGGCGGCGGAGGCCCCCCTCCACGTCTCCTTGACGGCGTTGCGGGGGCGGATCGGTTCAGGCGCGCTGCCTGACGCCCCCCTCGCCGGGGCGCCCGACTGGTTCGACCTGGGGGTCGGTGTGGCCGGTGGGTCCTGGGGCGTGGGGGTCCTGGTCTCGGCGGTGACCCTTCGAGGTGAGGCGGAGACGGTAGTGGGCGCCGAGGCGCATGGCGCCGTGGGGGTCCAGTTGGCGGACGGGGCAGTCGCCCTCGGGGCCGGGCCGCGGGTCCTGGCGGTGCGGCGTGCGGACGCATCGGGGGTCCGTGACTACCTCGGGGTCGGGTCCGAGTTGGGGGCGGTGGTGGCCCTCCCTGGTCAGCCGTGGAGCCTCGCTGTCGCGGCCCGATCAGGGCTCCGGGCGCCGGTGTCGGCGGGTGTACAGGGGGACGAGATGGTGCTCCCCCCGGGGCTCCGCGTGGGCGTGGGCTGGGCGAACACCGGGGCTCCCGCGGACCTCCCGGTGCGGGTGGTCGCCGACCTGCTCCTGGACGGCAGCACCGCGGACGCGTTGGGGCTCCAGGCGGCGATCGACGGGGAAAGCGAGGCCCGCGGCGCGTGGATGACGCTCACGCCTCGCGTAGGGGTGGAGGTGGACGTGTGGCCCGAGACGTTCCGGGGTCGGCTCGGCAGCTGGCTCGAGCCTTCCCGCAGCGCCCGCGGTCCCCCTACCCCACATCTCACCGGTGGTGTCGAGCTCCGGCTCTTCCGGGTGGAGGCCCCGGAGGTCGATCTCGCCTGGGACCTCGCGTGGCAGGTGGGCATGGACTGGGCGCCCGGGAGCTTCCGCGGCGCCTGGCTCGGCCTGACGGTGTGGCACGACGGGGCCGTGGGGCGCCCGTCGGACATCGGGGCCTGAATTCCCCGGCGGATCAGCCCTCGACGCTGCCCGCGACCGCGTAGGCGATGCGGATCTCGGCGTTGGGCTGGGGCACGTACTCCAGGAAGGTGATGCTGTTGCGCCCCGGATCGTACGTGTAGTCCTGGTCCAGATCGAAGGCGACGAACGCGCCGTCCTCCTCCACCTCGACGTCCAGCGTCTCGGGGATCGGCGTCTGGGTGAGGTAGAATTCCCGCTTGAGCCCCGCCGACTGGATGGCCAGCTCCTCGAGCAGCTCGTCCCAGCGGTTGTCGCAGATGGACCAGGTCAGACCGCCAATCTGGTTGGTGGCATCTACGTGCTGGGTGCCGGGCACGGCGGTGGCGCAGCCGTCCGGGGTGGGGCCGACGATGGTGGAGTAGATGGCCAGCTCGGGGTCGGGCTTGATCGCCGTGCGATACCACGACACGAAGTCGGCGGTGGGCAGGCCGACGAGATCGGAGCTGTCGTCCTCGTCCGAGATCACGATGGTGGACAGGATCGAGGTGTCACGAAAGAAGCCGGCGTTCCACTCGGTCTGGGTGGCGACGGCGCTGTACACCGGGGCGCGGGCCATCTCGTCGCCCGAACCGGCGGTACCCAGGGTTGCCATGAATTGGAAGAAGGGGATGGGATCGGGGAAGGTGGGGTCGATCCACCGGTATCCCTCGGCTTCCTGGAGCTTGCCCTGGCCGTCTTCGGCCGCCATGTCGGTGGACAGCACGCCGATGTGGTAGTCGAGCCCGATGTCGATGAAGAAGTTCATGAACGACGGGAAGGCCGACACCAGGCTGGCCTGGTCGTCCTCCATCGAGCAGGAGTCGTCGATGACCCAGAGCACGTCGACTTCGGTGGCGAGCGGGCGCTGATGGGTGACGTCGGTGGTGGACTTGGCCGTCAGGTCGCGGGGGGGCGACGGGGAGGCCTGCTCGGGCTCGCCGTTTAGGCCGTAGTCGCTGCACGCGGTCAAGAGCAGCAGGGTGATCATGGCGTACCTTCTGGGGTCTCGGCCGACTCGCCAAGGGCAAGGTGGGTGAACCAAAGGTCGTCGTCGCCGTTGCGATCGTCGGTCCAGGTGGCATAGAGCATCCCGTCGCCGAGCGCGACGTCGAGGTCTCGCGACCACGCCGTCCCGCCCGCCAGGGAGTTGACACGATAGTGCTCCTCTGGCCAGGTCGCGCCCCCGTCCCCCGACCAGGTGTAGAACACGTCGGTGTTGCCGCCGTCGAGGCTGTGCCGCTCGTCCGCCCAGGCCACGACCACGTCCAGACCGTTGCTCAGCAGCCGCGGCTCGAAGCTGTGGGACGCGTCGCCGACGTAGGTGTCGAGTTGGACCTCGCGGGTGCTGAAGACGGCGCCGACCCCGCGCCGGTAGTACACGTCCGCCGCGGTGTAGCGGGTCTCCCGCCAGGCCACGTGGGTCAGGCCGCCGATCATCACCAGCTGAGGCTCGACCGAGTTGGAGGCCCCGGCGGCGTCGCTGTCCACCCGGACCGCGGCTTCGAGCCAGGTGGCGCCGCCGTCGATCGAGGTGTTCAGGAGGATGTCCATCATCTCGCCGTCGCGGGCGTCGGCCCACACGACGCTCACGTTCTCGCCTTCCATCGCGAGCCGGGGGGTGGTGGACGCGAAGGCGCCGCGCTCGTCCCCGGTGTCGACGCGGAAGTCGTCGGTGAAGGTGACCCCGAAGTCGTGCGAGCTGGTCACGTAGATGTCGGTCTCGCCGTTTCGGCGATCCTCCCAGGCCACGTGCACCCGGCCCTCCAGGTCGGCCACGATGGTGGGGTTGCCCGACCAGGCGGCCCCGGCCTCGTTCCAATCCAGCCGGACCGCCGGGTTCCAGGTGGCGCCGAAGTCGTAGGACGCCGAGAAGAGGATGTCGTACGCGCCGTAGCGGGCGTCCTGCCACACCACGTAGACGTTGCGGCCTGCCGTGGCCGCCTGGGCCCCGTGGCTCTCGAACCAGCCCCACTCGTCGTCACCGAGGCGGGACGAGGCGGCCAACCAGCTCTGGCCGCCCGACATCGAGCTCCGCGCGTAGATGTTGGGGGTGTCCAGGTCTCCGTCGCGGGTGTCCTCCCAGGCGACGAGGGTGGCGCCCGGCTGACACGCGACGGTCGGCGACGCGGCGCTCCCGTAGCCCTCGTCGGCCCGGCTGACCTCGGGGAGCCAGGTGGCCCCGTCGTCCTCGGACCGGTTGACCCACACGCCGGAGCTGCCGGCGCGGGTGTCGGACCAGGCCACCGAGACCTCCCCACCGGACACACAGAGGCGCGCGCCCGCGCTGGGGAGCGCATCCTTGGGCGCGCCGTCCACGCGGACGTCCACGGTCTCGAACACGGGTGCCGGTTCCGGCGCGCACCCGAAGAGGATCAGAGTTGCGAGCATGTGAGCCACTCGTCGAGGAGGGATAGCTCGGTTGCGGTGGGGCTGCCGCCCGGCGGCATGGTGGGCGCGTCGCCGAGCGTGGTGGCCCGGATGATCCCCAGGTACTGTGCGATCTGCTGCTCGGTCTCGAAGTTGTACTCGACGGGGGCCCCGGAGCGGTCCGTCCCGGAGAGCAACGACGAATGACAGCTCGTGCAGTAGCGGGTGAAGAACCCCTGCCCGAAGTTGTCCCAGGCGAGCGGCGGGTCCCGCTCGCACTCCCCCGGGTCGTCGAGCGCGGCGTCGTCCGCGACCACGACCGCGTCGTCGGTCGCCTCGTCGTTGGTCCCACAGGCGAGCAGCAGGGCGAGGATCACGCGCCCTCCGGGAGGAACGCGGTGAGCGCGTCCACGCCGTTGAGGAACTCCTGCGAGTCGATGCCGCCGAACTGGAGGAGCGCGGCGCCCACGTTCTCGGTGCCCAGGTAGGTGCCGTTGGCGGAGGGCAACCCCGTCCCGAGGTCGATGGCCTTGGCGAGGAAGTCGTCGTCGGTCGCCCCCGCGACGAGGTTGCCGCGGGTCTGGTTGCCGATGATGAGCTGGGAGGCGTAGGGCCAGTGGTCGCGGCCGCCGGTGCTGTTGAACATCGGCGTACGCCCCATCTCGCTCATCACCACGATGGTGACCTCGTCCAGGAGCCAGGGCGAGCTGACCCCGGGGGTGCGGGCCATGTACTCGAGCACCTCCATCAGGACGCCGTAGAAGTCGTCGAGCTGGGCGCCGACGCCGGAGTTGGTGTCGTGCGTGTCCCAGTAGCCGGGGACGTCGATCATCGCGCACCGGGAGAGCCCGAGGCGCATGACTTCGAGGGCCATCATCGACTGTTCGAGGGTGGACCCGGTGTCGCCGCTCAGGCCCGCCTCGAACAGGCGGCCTTCCAACTCCTGGGTCTTGTCGAGGCTGGCCAGGAAGGCGTCGAGCCGACCCGCGCCGGCGCCGGTGCGGGTGCTCCCGAAGCGCTCACCGCGGCGGTAGACCTGGGCGTCGATCATCGAGTCCACCGCCCACACGTGGGCGGGCGCGTTCTCGTCGGCGTACGCGTTGATCGAGCCGTCCATCAGCCGCAGCAGCGTGCCGCCGCCGCCGCGCACCACCGCGCCGCCGAGGGTGCCCGGGTAGTTGGGTCCCGAGAACACCAGGTGGGGCATCGGGTACTGGATCGGCGAGCGGGCCGCGAGGATGGTGGGCCAGTCGGCGGCGGTCAGGTCGGTGGTGCCGGTCATCGTCCACTGCATGCCGACGTCGTGGGCCGCGGAGTGCACGTCCACGCCGCGGATCAGCGTGCAGTTCTGGTACCAATCCTGGAAGAAGAGGTCCATGTTCAGGCGGTCGTTGCCCGCCGAATAGGTCAGGTTGCCGGCCTGACCGCGCATGGTCCCCGGGTCCATGTCGGTGCCGCCGACGGCGCTGGTGCCGTCGCCGCCGAACTTGGGATCCAACGGGGTCGGGTCCCAGGCACCCTGGGCGAAGTAGAAGATGAACTTACGATCGCCGGCGGCGGCGTGGGCCTGCTTCGAGATGGCCGCCATCGAGCCGAGCGCGCCGTAGGCGGCGGCCGAGGCGGACATCTTGATCAGATTGCGGCGGGAGACGGGCGGAAGGAGAACGGGCATGGTGGCTCCCTGCGGCTAGTAGAAGAGGAGGCGGGGGTCGCGGAGGACGGCGGCGATGACGCCGGACCACGCCGAGGTGGGGGAGGAGGTGACCGAGAAGATGGACTTCCAGAGGTCCAGGCACTCGTCGACCTCTTCGGCGTCCGCGGCGAGCGGGATGCCCGTCAGGACGAGGTACAGCGAGCGGATCTGGTCTTCGAAGGCCTTCTGGTTGGTGTCTGGGGTGTCGGTCACCTTCACGTAGGTGAGCAGCACCGGGTTGGCCGCCGTCTCGCCCGCCAGGTCGCTGGCCGCGACGCGGTAGCCGGCCGCCTGGGCGAGCCGCTCCTGCACGAACATCGACGAGACGCTGGGCGCGTAGTTGCGGGCGGTGACGTAGAGGCTGTCGGTCCCGCCGAGCAGCACCGGGAGCCCCATGTCGTTGGTGACCAGGCCCGGGCGTTCGTCGAAGGTCCAGTCGTAGCCGGTCTTGTCGACGATGATGTCGCGGAGCTGCTCGGGGGACACGGTCTTCACCGACGAGCGGGTCTCCGAGTCCACCGGGTTCTTGTAGGTGTCGCTGGTCACGATCGACTTCACCAGCGCGCGCATCGTGAACCCGCCCGCGGTGAAGTCCCGCTCGAAGGTGGCGAGGTCGGTCCAGTCGTCGTCGTCCACCTCGCGCTGTTCGAGGGCCTCGAAGGTGGTCTTGACGGCGCAGTCGATGTAGCGCGGGTCGGCGGCGAGCCGCTCCGCCATGTCTCGCAGCCCGGTGGTGGGGGTGCCGAAGTAGTTGGGCGCCCGGCCGGCGTAGCTGGCCCAGGTCCCTTCGTCGCCGGGTACGTATCGGGTCCGCGCGGCGAGGGTCTCGTCCTTCTCCCACCAGAAGCCGTAGAAGTGGGCGGCGAGGGGGTCGAGCGAGGAGTGACAGCCCACGCAGGTGGGGTTGGTGCGGATGACGTTCTCGAGCTCCTCGGTGGTCGTCGCCTCGACCTCGGACCGGGAGAACTCGACCGGACGGGTCAGGTAGTCGTCGCACAGGAACATGCGGGACAGGTTGTTGGCCCGGTGGCGGTTCGCGTTGGAGCCTGCCGAGGGGTAGCGCTGCCACAGGGTGGTCGAGGACAGCACGCCCGCCGTGGGCCGGCCGTCGTTGTAGGTCGCCGGGCTCCAGCCGGCAGGGTCCCCGGTGAGGGTCTGGTCCCACATCGCGGCGGTCACGCTGTTCCCCATCGTGTGGGGGGAGAGCACGAGGTCGGTCCACGGATGGTCGTTCTGGATGATGTAGCGGACCAGCTGGAGGGGCTCCTCGCCCAGGGCGTCGGCCACGTCCCGCGTGTCGAGGTCGCCGAGGCCCGCTTCGTTGGGGTCGAAGTAGGTCTGCCCGGTGCGGGTGCGGAGCACGCCGTTC
The DNA here is from genome assembly GCA_043750895.1 of Pseudomonadota bacterium. Taxonomy (GTDB): domain Bacteria; phylum Myxococcota_A; class UBA796; order UBA796; family SXON01; genus JAYVAS01. The sequence continues at coordinate 1,777 of JAYVAS010000036.1, read as the reverse complement.
CAGACCTCCTCCATCCGATCCAGGAACCGGTCGTCGTGGAGGTAGCCGTCGATCAGCTGGGCGTAGTGGGCGTCGGTGGGGTCCGCCTCGTAGGCGGCGAGGTCGGCCTCGCTGGGGTGGATGCCCCGCAGGTCGACGGATGCCCGGATGAGCATCTCGCGGGGGCTCAGGTCGACGGCGACCACCCCGGGACCGGCGGCCCCTTCGGGCGTGCCGCAGGCGGAGAGGAGTAGAAGCAGAGGGGACATGCGGCCTCCGGGGCTCATAGGGGGAACTCGGTGGCGTCGGGCGGGGCGAGGTGGTCCCACACCGAAGCGAAGTCGGGGCAGAGGAGCGCGGGCTGCTCAAAGCCGTTGAAGTAGGCGGTGCCGCAGCCGTCGCAGGTCGAGTACGGGGCGTTCTCGTAGTCGAGCGTCGAGTTGTACTTGGGCGCGAACTGGACGTAGTACCAGTTGGCGTCGTGGTCGCGCAGCCCGATGGTGCCGCGGGGCTCCAGCGTGCAGTCCTCAGGGTCGGCGCCGCGCCCGTCCATCTCGATGTCGAGGAACACCGAGTCGAAGGTGCCGGCGAGCAGGTCCTCGTAGAGGTAGACGTTGCCGTAGGCCTCGAGCGTCTGCAGGTCGCCACCGGTGTAGTAGACGAACAGGTCGGCGCGCAGACCGGACGGACCAGGGAGGCCCCCGGCCGGGTAGACGAGCTCCCCGGTCACGGTCGCGCTGACCTCGGCTTCGTACTCCCAGATCTCGAGCCCGTCGTAGGTGGTCTCCTCCTGGTAGGCGTCGTTGGCGTTGCCGTCGAACTCGTAGAGCACGCGGTCGCCTTCGCCGACCGTGCCGTCCCCGATGAGCATCCGCGCGGCGCCGGCGGAGACGTCCCCCGAGAACGCGGTCTCCCAGTACATGTAGCCGAGGTAGTCGACCGCGCCGGCCGAACAGGAGCCCGTCCAGCTCGTCCCCTGGCCGACGGCGCCGGTGCCCTGGATGTCGTTGTCGGGCGGCTCGCCGGAGTAGCCGGCCGGGCAGGCGCCGTTGCCGTGGGCGTTGGCGGCCGAGAGCCCCCGCCAGGGGGCGGTCACGTCGGTGCCGAGCGCCCAGTTGACCGACTCGAGCAGCGCGTTCTCCATCGTCGCGTCTTCGATGGGCGCGACGGTGGGGTCGACGACGTCGGCGCTCTCGTCCTTCTTGCCGCAGGCGGCCACGCCCAGCACGAGGGTGAAGGAGACGAAGTGTGACAGGGGAAGGCGCATGGGTGAGCTCTGCCTGTGAGAGGGCATTGCACGTCGCGTGCCAACCTTTCCCGTCCGCGGATTGAGAAAAAAGCAAGGTTTGCCGTTGGTCGGGGATCGGGGCCGTGCGCCGGGTGGGACGAGACGGTGGGTCCCCCGCGCCTCGCCAGTGGGGCGCCGGTGCCCCAGGGGCGGTGGTGAATCCTGGGGTCCCCGAGGCGTTCCATCATCGGCTACCCTGGAACTCCACGATGTCTCGCCGCTACCTCGTCCCCCTCGTCGCAAGTGTGCTCGTGCACGCCCTGCTGGCCAGCGGTGTGCGTGACGTGGCCTTCCTCCCCGATCTCAGCGACGCCGAGCTGCTGCCGAAGGTGGACTAGGTGCTGATGAACGTGGGGTTCGAGGATCTGCCCGAGGCGGAGGTCGTTGCCGACGAGCCGGTGCCGGTCGCCGCCGCGGATCCCGCGCCGTCGGAGCCTGCCCCCGCCGAGCCCGCGCCGCCCGAGCCGGCCCCTCCCGAGCCGGTCGCGCCGCCGCCCGCGCCGGTCGCCG
>JAYVAS010000035.1:0-5581 GCA_043750895.1 Pseudomonadota bacterium | reverse complement strand
GTGACCATCTCCACCGCCACGTGGCCGTCGGCATCGGTGTCGGTGTCCGTGTCCGTGTCCGTGTCCGTGTCCGTGTCCGTGTCCGTGTCGGTGTCGGCGTCGGCATCCGCATCGGCGACCGGGTTGGAGTCGTCCGTGGCGGGGGCGGTGCAGGCGAAAAGCCAGGGGATGAGCATGGGCGATCCTAGCACCTGTTGGGCTACGTCCGCGCGTCCAACCACCCACCGATGTGGTGTGAGAGCTCGGCGATGGCCGGCCCGCCGTACAGGACCCGGGACCACGCGGCGCCGCGCAGTCCCGGACGGCACTTCAGCACGATCGTCTCGGAGCCCGTGTGCGCCTCGACGACATCTGCCAGACGGAGCGTGCCGGTGCCGAGGCCGAACCAGGTGGGGAACGTGAGGACCCCGTCCGCGGTGAGCGTGACCTGGCGCGGACCGCGGTAGGCGAGGTGCAGGACGCCGACACCGAAGAGCGCGAGGCCTCCGCTGAACACCGCGAACCCGGCCAACCATGCCGAGTCGGGCGCGACCGCCGCGCGCAGCAGGAAGATGGTCAGGGGCACGTTCACCACGACCCCGAACCACATCATCGGGAGGCGCTCCGGCCGGACCCGAACGACCACAGGCGCGGGATCGGGGGTCATCAGGACTCCTATCAGGGTACGGTGGCAAGTGCTCCACGTCCTTCTCGCCTGCACCTCCACCTGGATCGAGGTCGACTCGGCCACGGCCCAGCCCGATTCGGCCACGGCGCCCGCGGACGACGTCACTGAGTACATCCTGAGCCCCCCCGCCCGCACCCTCACCGCGCCCGCCCAGGCCACGCTGGACTGCGCCGCCGCGATTCCCACCGACGGCAAGACGGACTGCCAACTCCGCCTGGTGTGGCCGGAAGGAGACGTGGACTGGGAAGGCACCGCGGGCGTGGGGATCCACGGCCGCTCCTCGTCCGGGTTCCCCAAGAAACAATACGCCATCGAGCTGCGAGACGACACCGGACTCGACGCCCCCGCCAACCTGTTCGGGATGGGAAGCGAGGCCGACTGGTTGCTCAACGGCATGTACCTGGACCGGGCGCTGTTCCGGAACAAGCTCGCCTACGACTTGTTTCGTGACATGGGAGGCTTCGCCCCCGAGTCCGCCTACGTGGAGGTGACCCTCAACGGCGCGTACTCGGGTGTGTACCTGCTCACCGAGCGCATCGACCACGACCGGGTGGACCAACCCGACGACGACGGCACCGGTTCCGCGTTCGTCCTGCGCGCCGACGAGTCCGGGATCGCGTCGTCGATCCAGTACGGCCACTGGCTGCCGATCTACCCCTACCCGGTCCCAACCGGCGTCTCCGAGCGGATCGTGGACATGGAGGCGCGGCTCCTCGCCGACGATCCGACCCTCTGGGACGTGGTCTCGCTCGACTCCTTCGTCGACTTCGTGATCCTCGAAGAGGCGCTGAAGAACAACGACGCCTACTACCTCTCCCACCACCTCTACACCGACGACGTCGGGTTGATGCGGCTGGCACCCTGGGATTTGGACCTCACCCTCGGCCAACCCAGCTACAACAACAACGAGCTGGCCGAGTACTTCATCCTGTACCGACCGGACATCATCGCGCACCCGGCCACGACCGCGTTGTTCCACGACCGTTTCGTAGCGCGCTGGTGGGAGCTGCGCGGCGGTTTGTTGGCCAACGACGCCGTGGTGGCGCGGATGGAGGCGTACCGCAGCTTCCTCGGGCCGGCCATCGATCGGAACTGGGCGGCGTGGGACATCACCCAGGTGCCCAACGTCGGCTTCCCCCTGTACGCCGTGGCGAGCCCCGACCAGGAATACGCGTTGGTGGAGTCGTGGATCCAGCGCCACCTGGATTGGATGGACGCCAACATCGAGAGTTACTGATCACCCCGGCTGCAGCTCGATCCGCGCGACCTCTCCCGGCGCCCCGACGCGGATCGGCGGGCCCCAATAGCCGGTGCCACGGTGCACGTAGAGCCAGGTGTCACCAACCCGATGTAGGCCCTTCATCCACGGCTGAACCAACGACACCAGAAGGTTGAACGGGAAGATCTGCCCACCGTGGGTGTGCCCCGAGAGCTGCAGGGCCACCCCGTGCTCGGCGGCCTGCCGCACGACGGTCGGTTGGTGGGCGAGCAGCACCGCCGGCACGCCCGTGTCCCGACCGTGGAGCGCTTTCGGCAGGTCGATCCCGTGCCCGGGGGCGATGGCCCCGAACAGGTCGTCCACGCCCACCAGGTCGAACCCGGCGCCGTTCTTGGAGAGCCGGACCCGCTCGTTGCGCAACACCCGGATGCCGAGGGTGGGGAGGTAGGCCATCCAGCCCTCGATCCCCGAGTAATACTCGTGGTTCCCGGTGACGAAGTAGACCCCCTGCGCAGCGCGCAGGTCGGCCAGCGGGGCCGCGGCGGCGGCGAACTCCTCCACCCCGCCGTCCACCAGATCCCCGGTGATAACGATGATGTCGGGGTTCTGAGCGTTGGCCTGCGCCACCATCCGAGAGACGAAGGCCCGGCTGACCGTGGGCCCGATGTGCACGTCGGAGAGCTGGACGATGCGAAACCCGGTGAGCCGGGGGTCCAGGCCGCGCACCGGCGCGAGCACGGTGGGCGTACGCGGCGCGCGCGCCGACACCAACCCGTACAGGGCCAGGAGCGCCACGCCGAGCCCGGTGCCCCCCGCGAGCGAGGCCTGAGCGACCTCGGGGAGCGCCCAGCGCAGCGGCTCGGAGAACAGGGACGCGCCGAAGCCGATGAACACCACGCCCAACCAGGTGAAGCCCACCGACGCCAACGTGGAGGGGATCGCCCGCCCGGCGACGCGGCTCCCGAACGCGAGCGCCACCGTGCCGAAGCCCGCCAGGAAAAGCGCGCTGAGACCGAGCATCGGGCCGGTCGGGAGATCCGCCGCCCACACCAGCCGCGACCACACGTAGAGGTGCAGCGAGCCCATCAGCGTCAGCGCGATGGTCAGGAACGGGCCGACCCGCCGGCGGAGCCGAGCGGCAGCAGGAAGGGCGGCCACGGTGGACATGCCCCGGAAGCTCGTCCCCGGCCGCGCACCGGCAAGGGGCCGAGATGAAATGGTACCCCCGACCAGATTTGAACTGGTGACCCCAGGTTTAGGAAACCTGTGCTCTATCCAACTGAGCTACGGGAGTAAGACCGGACCCTGACCGCGACCGCCGACCAGACCCTAGCGGGTCTGCATCGTCATGGTGACGGAGTTCTTGCCCATCACTTCCATACACGCGACGACGAGCTGATCGCTGCCCTTGGAGGCGACGATCGAGGACGTCCCGGCGAAGGTGCCCTCGGACTGGATCGAGAAGCCCTTGTCGTCAACCCAGCCCTTCATGATCTTGCAGGCCGAGGCGGTGTCGATGTCGGTGTTCATGATCAGGGTGTCGCTGCTCGCGTCGGTCGTGCAGATGGTGACCTTGGCCGCGCCCGGGGAGGGCACGCCCATCGCCGCGAACCGCCCGCAGGCGCCGTCGAGCATGCTCGTGGTCCCGGAAGCCGCCACCGGCGCGTCTGCCATCGGGGCCTCCGTCGTCGGCGCGTTGCCGGCTTCCTGAGCCGCCTCTTCCATCGCCTCCTGCGCGCCCTGCTTCAGGCCCTCGGCAAAGTCACCGCCACCGCAGCAGCAGACACCCGCACCGAACACGATCGCGCCAACCGGAATGAGAAGCTTCATGGGGATTCCTCGGGTCGACGGCGGCCGACCGACAGCGCGAGCCTACCCTCCCCCGGGCTCCGGCGCTACGCTCGGCGGATGCTCGCCCTCCTCCTCGCCTGCACCGGTGCGGCCCCCAGCGTCTCCGACTCGGCCGTCCCCTCCCCCGACGTGCCCTACACCCGCCAGCGCGCGCCCCTCGCAGAGCAGTCCCCGGCAGGGCGGGCCTGGAAGCGCGGCATCATCCACCTGCACTCCCCGTTCAGCCACGACGCCTGCGACGGCGATCCGATGCCGGACGGTGTGCCGCGGGAGGACTGCCTCGCCGACCTCCGCGCCGGACTCTGCGCCGACGCCATCGACTTCGCCTTCCTCACCGACCACCCGGCGCAGGCGGCCTACCAGCCCTACGCCGACTTGATGCTCAACCGCGACGACGACGAAGACGTCGACGGCATCGCCAAACGTTTGCACTGCGACACCGGGACCACGACGTTGTGGATGCCCGGCATCGAGGACGAGCTCATGCCCATCGGGCTCGACCGCCACGTCACCGAGGACGCCGCCGAGAACGACCGCATCTACAACAACGTCGACCAGGAGACCTTCGACGCCGAGATCGCGGCCGGCGGGCTGGTCCTCCAGGCCCACACCGAAGGCAAGGACCTCGCCACCCTCTTGGAGCGGCAGGCGATGGGGCTGGCCGGGGTGGAGATGTTCAACCTGCACGCCATGGTGGACCCCACCAAACGGGAGGAGGACCTCGGGCTGGACCCCTACGACTGGCTCACCGCCATCTCCCCCTGGGTGACCGGCACCACCGACGCCGAGCCGGATCTGGTGTTCCTGGGCTTCTATCAGGCCCAGGACGTCTCGCTGGAGCGGTGGGACGCGCTGAGCGCGGTCTCCCCCACCGTCGGGACCGCCGGCACCGACGCCCACCAGAACGCCCTCCCGAGCCCGATGCGCGACGGCGAGCGGGTCGACTCCTATCGCCGCATGATGCGCTGGTTCTCCAACGTCGCCCTCGTCGACGCCGACACCCCGGCTGCCTACCAGGAGGCCATCGCCGCCGGCCGCCTGTTCGTCGCCTTCGAGGCGCTGGGCACCCCCTCCGGCTGGGACGTCCACTACGGCGACCTGGAGATGGCCGGCACGGCCCCGGTGGGAGACGCCCTCGTCGTGTCCTGCCCCACCCTCTCCGCCGACTCGCCGCAGATGGGCGAGGCCCCCGAGATCAGCGTGACCGTCTACCGCGACGGCGTGGCCTGGCACGAAGGCTGCGGCACGCTCCCCGTCACCGAAGCCGGGGTCTACCGCGCGGTCGCCACCATCACCCCCCACCACCTGCGGACGTTCCTGGACACGGAGGCCGATGCCCTGATCGTGCCGTACCCGTGGCTGTACAGCAACGCGTTTCGGATCGGGCTCTGAGCGCCACGCCGCCGTCGCGACTTCGCCCTCTCCCCGTCACCCGCGGCGATTGACAGCGGAGCGCGCCCACTGCTACCGTACGGTGCCTTGGAGCCCACCATGCGCGCCGTCGCGCCCCTCGTCACCCCGCCGCTCCTCTTCCTCTCGGCGGCCTCGGTGCTGTTCGCGGGCTGCAACAAGGACAAGGACGCCAAGGAGGAGACGGAGACGCCGGGCATCGTCGACGTCGAAGAGGCACCGCACGACATCGGCGCGTGGCTCTCGATGAAGGCCACCCCGGACGGCAAACCGGCCATCGCCTACTACGACAAGACCGAGGACGCGCTCGGCTTCGCCATCGGCACCATCTCCGGGTCTGACGTGAGCTGGGCCAAGGAGAAGGTGGACTCGTTCCGCGATGCCGACGGCCTGAACCCCGGGGACGCCGGCAAGTACGCTTCGATGGCCATCGC
>JAYVAS010000034.1:0-10963 GCA_043750895.1 Pseudomonadota bacterium | reverse complement strand
CGAAGTACTCGGTGCCCTCGGCGAAGTAGGCGAGGTCCTGGTCGGGCAGGTTGATGAAGAACCGCTTCATCTCCTCCTTGGCGAGGCTGATGAAGTACTGCCCGATGCGGTTGCCCACGCCACGGGAGCCCGAGTGCAACATGACCCAGACGTGGTCGCCCTCGTCGAGGCACACCTCGACGAAGTGGTTGCCGGTCCCGAGCGTACCCAGGTGGTTCACGTCGTTGCCGCGGCCAAGCTTGGGGTGCTTGTCGGACAGCACCGCGTAGTCGGCGGCGAGGGCGTCGGTCCACACCTTGCCGACCGCATCGGGGATGTGGTGCCAGGCACCGCGATCGCCGGCGCGGCCGTCGTTCGTACGACCGTGGGGGACCAGCCGCTCGATCGCGGAACGAACCGCCGCGAGTGAGTCGGGGAGGTCGTCCGCCCGGAGCGACGTCCGCACCGCCATCATGCCGCAGCCGATGTCGACCCCGACCGCCGCGGGGATGATCGCGCGGTGGGTGGGGACGACGGAGCCGACGGTGGCGCCGATGCCGAGGTGGACGTCGGGCATGACCGCGACGTGACGGTGCACGAAGGGCAGACCGGCGAGGTTCTGGAGCTGCTTGAGCGCCGACGCCTCGACCGGGACACCCTGGGTCCACGCCTTGATGAGCCCCGAAGGTGCGGGCAGGACGGTGTACATGAAGACTCCTGGACTGCTCCGGAACAGAGCACGGTCCGTGCCAACCACGACGATGTCGTGCTGATGAGGATCGTCGCCAACGAGGACGCACAGATACGCGATGCTCGTATCTGTCACTTATCCCATGAGATACACTCCGGAGGTGTCTACCCTCCCTCGTGTGGTCATCGGCATCTTCGGCACCCGGCTCGACGCCGGCATGGGCTCCCGTCGCTGGGACCGTTGGCGCCCCACCGTCTCCCTCTTCCAACACGCCGACTTCCCCATCGCCCGGCTGGAGCTGCTCGTCCCCACCGGCGCCCGCCTCCAGGCCGACCGGGTGGTGGCCGACATCAGAAGCCTCGCACCGAAGACCGAAATCCGACTTCATCCCCTGGACTTCGCGGACCCCTGGGACTTCGAGGAGGTCTACTCCCAGCTCTACGACTTCGCGCGCGCGTTCCCCTTCCGCCCCGACGAGGAGCAGTACGAGGTCCACATCACCACGGGCACCCACGTCGCCCAGATCTGCCTGTTCCTCCTCACCGAAACCCGGGTGTTCCCCGGACGGCTGCTGCAGACCGGCCCGCCCCGCGGCGCCGCCGCCCCCCACCTCTCCACCATCGACCTCGATCTGGCACGGTACGACCGCCTCGCCGCCCGCTTCGAGGCCCACCGGCAGGAGGGGCGCGGCATCCTCACCTCGGGCATCGCCACGCGGAACCCACGCTTCAACGGGCTGATCGATCAGATCGAGCGGGTCGCGGGCGCGAGCACCGCCCCCCTGCTGCTCCTCGGCCCCACCGGCGCGGGAAAGTCGCTGCTCGCCCGGAAGATCTACGCGCTGCGGCAGGCCCGCCGGATGGTCTCGGGACCGCTGGTCGAGGTGAACTGCGCGACCCTCCGCGGCGACGGGGCGATGAGCGCCCTGTTCGGGCACGCGCGGGGCGCGTTCACCGGCGCGGACCGGGCCCGCCAGGGGTTGCTCCAGTCCGCCCACGGGGGGTGCCTGTTCCTCGATGAGATCGGGGAGCTGGGCCTGGACGAACAGGCCATGCTGCTGCGGGCCTTGGAGGAGCACCGTTTCCTCCCGCTCGGCAGCGACAAGGAGGTGGAGAGCCGCTTCCAACTCCTCGCCGGCACCAACCGGGACCTCCACGCGCGCGTGGCCGAGGGCCGGTTTCGCGAGGATCTGCTCGCCCGCATCCACACCTGGACCTTCCGCCTCCCAAGCCTCGCCGAGCGCCGCGAGGACATCGAGCCCAACGTCGACTACGAGTTGGAGCGGTCGCGCACCGACACCGGCCGCCAGGTCCGGTTCTCCCGCGAGGCGCGCGCGCGGTTCCTCGGCTTCGCGGCCACCGCACCCTGGCCGGGCAACTTCCGCGACCTCAACGCCGCGGTGATGCGGATGGCCACCCTCGCCCCGGGCGGGCGCATCGACCTCCCCACCGTCGAGGACGAGCTGGCGCGGTTGCGGGCGGGGTGGGGCGAGGCTCCCAGTCGGATCGAGCGCCTCCTGGGCGCCGTGGAGTTGGACCGGTTCGACCGGGTGCAACTCGAGGACGTCCTCGCCGTGTGCGCGACCAGCCGCTCGTTGTCCGAGGCCGGGCGCGCGCTCTACGCCACGTCGCGCTTGCAGAAGGCGTCACACAACGACGCCGACCGGCTGCGTAAGTACCTGGCCCGCTTCGGCATCGGGTGGGACGACGTGCAGCCTCCTACGGGCACCGCGCGCTGAAAGCCCACCGGGGGACGCCCGCAGGGCTACGGCCCCGACGCCGTCATCGCGAACAGGATGGCGTCGCCCAGGTGGCTGCCCGAGCCCGACCCGGGGTTGTCGGGGCCGCGCAACGACGGGTCCATCCCCAGGATCAAGCCCGACATGGTCGTGGCCGTCCCCGCCAGGGCCTCCGCGGTGCCACGGTCGCCGTTCTGGAGCGCGGCACCGATGGCAAACCCCGTCGATGACACCCCGAACCCCATCACGATGGGGCCGGAGTCGATGTCGCCGCGCCCGTCCACCCTCGGGGGGTACTCGCGCATCGCGCGGACCCCGAACATCGAGCCACCCAAGGTGTCACGGCCCGCCTCGTACAACGCGGCCGCGAACACCGGGTCGGCGTGGTGGAGGAACCAACTGGCCAGGAAGGTCCCCGACCCGCGCGGGTGATCGGCGGCGCGCCCATCGCGCACCGACTGGATCAGCAGGCCGTCCTGCACCCACCGCGCGCGCGCCGACCCGACCCACGCCGCCACCATCGGGTGGGACACACCGGTCGCGCGGGTGTGCAAGCCGAGCGATCCCACCATCGCCGCGTTGTCGACCGGGTACCACTCGCCCGGGTAGGTCTCCACGAGGTGATCGGGCGCGACCGCGACGCGCCGTTCGATGGCGTCGATCACCGCTTCGTGGAGCGCCTGGTAGCGGGAGTCCGGGTCCAGAACGCGGTGCAGGCCCAACGCGATGCCGGTGTAGCCGAGCCAGGCCGCGTGCCCGCGGTCGTCGCCGAGCGACGCGATGGGGTCGGCACCCCACGCGCGGGCGTCGAAGGCACGGGTGTCCTCGGCGAGCATCCGGTCGATGGCCCGCTCCATCTGGCGCAAATCCTCGGCTCGATCTTCGGGGTGGTTCAGCGCGTGCTGCCCGAAGCCGGCCGCGCCCATCATGGTCAGGCCGTACAGCCACTCCTGGTCGAAGAGGGGCGTCCCGGTCTGGAAGTCGGCCTCCCCGATCCCGCGCTCCAGCCACGCGATGGTGCCCGCGCGGTAGCCCGCCGACAGGTCGGCCGGCGCGACCACCACGTGGTCGACGAGCTCGGGTAGCCGGGAGGGGGTGGGTTCGGCCAGGACGGAGCAGGCGAGCAGGAAGGTGAGCATGGATCCAGCTTCATCCGGTCACCTGACGACAGACCGCCCGCGAAGAGGCGAAGTTCCGCAGGAACGGTGGCGATTGTGTGCACGGGCGCGCGGACCCGACGTGCCTACTGCCCGCCCTCCGCCACCCGCCGCCACGCCGCCTCCATGGTGCCCGAGGATCCGGCGGGCACCGCGTAGACCACGACGTGCTCGCCGCCATCGCGGGACTCGCCCACCGGCGGGCCGAGGAGGTCCTCGAGCGCGGCCGTGAGCGCGATCAGATCGCCCGGGCGGTAAAAGTCGACGTGCACGGCCACGGCGCCGACGCCCAGCGCGCCGAGATCTCCGGCGGCCCTCGGGTCCACCTCCCCCCCCATGACCTGCCGCACCAACCAGCGGTCGGTCACCTCCCGGGGGCTCTCGACGCCGGTGCCGAGGCAGACCTCGAGGACCGGGTGCCGGTGGCGGGTCTGGTAGTAGCAGGACAAGGCCCGGGCCCACAGCTCCATCTCGCCGCCCGACCGGTCCGCCGGACGCCCGTATAGGTCGAGCACGGCCCGACCCGCAGGAATGGCGGCGTAGGCCCCGGGGATCTCGGCCGGCTGCGCACCGAGGCGCCACGGCAGTCCGGTGCCCACCACCGCGTCCACCACCACCAGCGGCAGCGCGGCCCAGGCGAATCGCGGCGCGGCGGCCCCGGCGTGCGCGAGCACCCGCGCGCCGACCACCCCCGCCACGAGCGCGTAGAGCGCGACTCCCCGCACCGGGAAGCGGAAGAGCGCGAGGCCGGGGATGCGGGAGAGGACGTCGAGGCCGAGGTCCATCCCCGCCGAGCCGAGGTCCCAGCGCGGCAGCCGGCCCAGGGCGAACCCCAGCGTGAGGATCGCGAGCACCACGGGCACCCGCCACCCGGGCTCGCCGCGCAGGGCGACGGGGGCGAACAGCAGGAGCCAGAACCCCATCCACCCCACCGGCGTGCTGATGGAGTGCCCGGCGATGTCCATCGCCGGCGACCAGCCCACGAGGGCCGAGATGGGCACCGTGCCGTCGATGAGGATGCGCGCCGGGTCGACGAGCTCGCCGTCCCCGAAGGCGCCCGCCTGGCCGTACAACCAGACGTAGTAGAGGCCGGCGGGGACCGCGAAGAGCGCGGTTCCGACCGACAAGCGGAGCGCCTGCCGCGGATCCGAGAGCGCCAGCGCGACGAGCAGGACCACCGCGAGGACGCCGAAGTACGCGCTCGTGTAGAGCGCCCCGGCGAACGCGAGCCCGACGACCAGCCCGCCGCGCCACGTGCGCGACCGCGCCCATGCCCACCAGAGCAGCGGCAGCCAGGGGTTGAGGAGCTGGTAGATGTGGCCCTCGAGGCACGCCGTCGCCGCGATGCCCGAGAACCCGTAGACGATCCCCGCCACCCAGGACCACGGGCGCGGCACACCGAACCCGCTCCCGGCGCAGCGCTCGGCGACCATCGCCGAGATCGCGGGGCCAATCCAGGTCAGGAGCGCGCACACCACCCGCGCCGGCACGACGCCCTGCGCCAGCCAGCCGATCACGAGCAGCACGAAGGAGTCGGCCCGGGTGAGCGACTCGCCCATCGGCCACGCCGACATGGCCGTGTACAGGCCGGGGAACGCGTCCGGCGCGCGATCGACGAGCCAGATCGCCGGGTAGAGGTCGAACTGCCGGGTGACCAGCACCTCGCGCCAGACGAGGCAGGTGGGCCAGGACCACGCGGCCGAGACGAGCAGGTAGCTGGCAAACACCAGGAGGTGTTTCACCTGCGCGCCGCCGCGAGCACCAGGGCGGTGGTGTAGCCCAGCACCAGCGCGCCCCAGCCGAAGCGCACGTTCCAGGCCGAGCCGGCGTCCACCGCCAGCTCACTCGACGCCGTCGGCGCCGCCGCGGTGCGCACGCCGCGGGGGATGGCACCGCGGAGCACCTCGAAGGACACCACCTCGTGGTCCCGACCCGTGAGGGGCACCAGCCCGTCGTAGACCTCCTGGCGCCCGTTCGACGTCACCAGCACGAGGCGGAGCTGCATGAACCGGGCGGGAAGCTCGCGGAAGGTGGCAGCGAGGTAGCCCACGCCCGGATCCTGGAGCAGGACCCGCTCGGACCCCACACGTTCCGCCTCGACCTGTTTCCCGGCGATGGCGCCGCGCACGACGATCGTGACCGACTGCGGACCGAGCCCGACCACCGGACCCTCGGCCAACCGAGGGCCCGCGAGCCCCAGCAACACCAACGGATTCATCGCAGCCCCCCGAGCACCCGATCGAAGATCGCCGCGTCCGACACTGCGCGGAGGTCGTCCCGATGGGAGATGACGTAGCTCCATTGATCGGCGGTGAGCTCGGCCCCGACGGCCACGCCCACGTTCATCAACGCCACGTTGAGCTGGTGGCGGCGATCGCGCAGCGCGAGCAGGGCGAGGCGCCGCTCCCGCAGCCGCGCCACGGCGGGCGCGACGTCGGGCGGAAGGTCCACGTCCACGAGGGCCCGGGCCAGCTCGACGGCCTCCTCCCCGCCGCGCCCCGCAGGCTGCCCCAGCGCCTGGCGCATCGCCCGCTCGTGTTCGAGCGAGACCGGCACGAAGATGGGCAGCACGGCGTGGGTGGGCTGGCTGCGGCCGAGCAGCCAGGCGTGGCCAGCGACCGACAGCGCCAACACCCCGACCAGGGCCCAGGAGAGGTACTTCATCGACGACCCGCCGCAATGCGGGCGGCGACATCCGGCGGGAGCGCCGCGAGGATGCCCGCCACGTCCTGCCCGATCCCGGCCTCGGCCGCGAGGATGTTGCCCTGCACCTCGACGATCTCGCGATGCTGGGCCTGCGCGGCGTCCAGGATGACGGCGACGCGGGCCCGCTGCCCCACGTCCAGCGGATGGTCGGACTGCGCGAGGGAGGCGACGCCGCGGAGCAGGTCGTCGAGCGAAAGCGTGCTCCCGAGCCAGGCGTAGGCCGTCTGCATGTCGCGCGCGTCCACCTGGGTGCGCAACGAACCGGAGAGCCGCCCGGCCTCGTCCGCCGACAATGGCGCGCCGGACGGCACCACGTCGACCATCGGCGTCAGCACGTAGACCACGTGCTCACCCCGCGCGTCGTCCCAGGCCACCCACGACAGGGCGATCTCCGCGAGGACCAGCAGTGCAACGAGGGGCCAGACGGCACGCGCCATACAACGCACCTAATGACATGGCCCCGAGGCGGGTACTTCCTGGCCGGATTCCGGGTGGGCCCGGGCCGCCGAATCACTTCAGCGTGATCGTCACCGGTTCGACCACGTAGGTGCGCGACACCTGGCAGGTCACCGCCCACACGCAGGTCTTGATCGCCGGCTGCACGTCGAGGCTCCCGCGGAACTCGACGCTGACCGGGCCCGACCAATTGGCGGGGAGGTCGGCCGGAAGCGTGAACACCACCTCGCCGCCGGTGTGCTTGACCGCGGTCTTGCCCAGGAAGCGGGCGTCTTCGCCGGCGCGCAGCTCGATCCCGATGTCCGCGTCGGCGGCGACGACGTCCCCCGCGGGTTTCCAGGTGAGGCGCACCTCGCCGCCGCGTTCGTACACCGTGCCCGCCGCCGGGAGCGACAGGGTGCGGGGCGCGAACAGCGCGGGGATCTCGGCGCGGATCGTGGCCTGGCCGTCGGTGACTTCGACCACGCTCACGTCCTTCGGCGCGCCCAGGGGGTGTTCGAGGCTGAACTCGTAGACGTCGCAATCACGGTCGTAGTCGTAGCCGTTCCGCTTCACCTTGCCGTGCAGCTGGGTCAGCCCCACCCCGTCCACCGTCGCCTTGAGCGTCGGGATGGGGAGGCACGGACCGGCCTGTTCGGGGTGGACGAACACGGTCACCGTTTCGCTGGTGATGCCGGTCGAGCCGGTGTTGACCACCAGTACGGGGCGGAGCACCTGGTTGAGGGCCGGCGGCGGTTCAGGTGGCGTGAGATCGCACGCCGCGACGAGGAGGAAGATCACGCCTTCCGACTAACGCATCGCGACGCCGCGGCGGGGACTCAGAGCGGGGGCCGGGCGTGCCTCCCCCCAGCCGCTACTCGACGCGGTCCCAGATGAAGCTTCGATAGGTCTGATCGAAGCCCTCCGCGAAGGTCACGACGTCGTCCAGGTCCACGAACACCTGATTGGTGCCGGTCTCCGAGTAGGCGCCCGACTTGCCGGTCGGGGCGAGCCCCTCGGGCAACCGCGTCTGGTACACCGTCCCGCTGCCCCCGCCGCCGCTCCCCCCACCCAGGGCCGGCGTGTCGCAGACGAACAGCGTGTCGTCACCGGCGAGCGCCGCCCCACGCGGGTAGCCCCAGGAGCCCGAAGCCGGCCGCAGATCGGCGATGTAGGTCGGGACCGTCCACGGGTCGGGCAGCTCCGCCACGCCCACGGTTCCCGCCTGGTTCGCGTCGCCGTGAGACTGGGCGTAGAGCAGGAGCCAACGGCCGTCGCGCCAGTGGAGCGACGGATCGTGCGGCGCCTGCAGGCGGCCGATGTCGGGGTAGGCCCACACCAGCGTGAGCGCCGCCGGGTCGCTGATGTCCCACATCGCGAGCCGTCCGCTCTCCCCGCCGGGGTTCGACGCGTCGTCCCCGCGGTAGGAGACCAGCAGGCCCACGCGACCACCTCCCTCCACGAGGGTCAGCCCGTTGGGCACGTGGCCGTCCACCGCGTTGGAGTCGGTCCCGTCGATCTCGGCGCTGGGGTTGTTTGCGCTCCCGGAGGCGTCGTCCGGAACCCAGGCCACGGTGTCGAGGAAGGCGTCGGCGACGATGAGGTTGCTGGTCCCCGGATCCCGAATGACCTCGTGGGGGTAGCTCCACCCGTCCATGTTCCAGGTCATGCCCCAGTCGCCGCCGGCGGGGTCCAAGCGGAGCAGCCCGCCCTCGCCGTTCCGGTCCTGGTAGGCCCAGTTGATGATGAGGCCGTCGCCGTCGGGGGTGACGCCCTCGGCGCGGCACTCGCCACCCGAACAGGCCGCGGCGTCGACGTAGTCGCTCACCGCCCAGCTCATGCGTTCACTGCCGTCCGCGGCGAACACGGTGATGGCGTTCATCGACGAGACGACGAGGCTGTGCGCGTCGTCGAGGAGGGGATCGACCGGGATCTCGGTGTCCGCGTCGGTATCAGCGTCGGTGTCGGCGTCAGACTCGGTGTCGGTGTCGGCCACGCCGGTGTCGTCCGTCTTCTCAGCCTCGGCGGTGCAGGCGTAGAGGGCGTATAGGATCACGGGGGGCTCCATCTCGTGGGCAACATGCCGGCCACGGGCGCGCCGGATCGAGAATAGAAGCCGCGACATGAGCCCGCCGTCCCTCCTCATCGGCAACTGGATCACCGACGACGGCGACCCCGTCATCTTCCTGGCCACCGGCGCCTGCTCGTTGGGGGGGGCCGAGTTCCGGTACACCGACGACGGCGCGATGGTGGTGCTCAACAACACCGAAGGGAACGCGGTCTGCCTCTACCAGCTCGCGGGGGACCGGCTCCTGATCCTCACCGACGAAGGTCCGCTCCCGATGACCCGGGTGCCGACGGTCGGTTGAGCCGAGCCGGCCAGCTAGGCCTCGGGCAGCTCCACCGAGTCGATCGTGCACGCGTACGCGGGGTCGCGGCGCAGGATCTCGACGAACAGCTTCTTCATCGGCGCCGAGAGGCCTGACTCCTCGACGATCTTCTTGTTGGCCTGCCGGGTGATGGGGATCTGCACCTGGTGCAGGTGCGATAGGTTGGACTGGAGCCGCGCCTCCATGTGGCGCAGCAGCTCCGCCTTCCGGTGGGCGGGGATGTCGGCGAACACCGTGGCCTCGTCCAGCACGCGCTTCCAGTAGGAGATCGCATACAGGTGGGAGCGCCCGGTGGGAAAGCAGGCGTTGACCGCCATGCTGAAGAGCAGGGCGTTGTCCTTGGGGAGCGTCTCCAAGACCGCGGTGGAGTACTTGGCGAGGTTGAGCGAGGTGGCCATGTGCCGCGACTCGTCGAGCCGGTGCAGGTAGGCGATCATCCGCATCGTCTTGTGGCCGTCGGCGTACTTGGCGATGCCGTTCTCGAAGGGCTTGAAGCCGTGGGTCTTCATCCCGCGGGCCAGGAAGAACAGCGTCGGGAAGTTCGAACCGAGCAGGTACTCCCCCGCCAGACCCATCGCCTTGCGCATGAACCGGTTCGCGGTCTGGTTGGTCAGCCCGGAGGCCGCCACCGACCACACCGCCTCGGCCGAATCCTTGAAGTAGCGGTCCTTGCACGCCTCGATGACCATCTTGAAGGCGGCGACGTGGTCCGTCTCCTCGTAGGACTCCCGGCGTTCGAGCTCGACCACGCAGGGGAGCGTGTGCTTGTAGTTGGCGACCGCGTAGTTGTTGAGGACGATGATCTGGCGCTCCCCCTGGGCCACCGCGCTGTACTCCATGCACCACTCGAGGTGGTTCCAGGCCAGCTTCTGGGCGTCGGTGAACGCGGCGTAGACCGGGTGGTGGTGGGCCTCGGTCATGTCGTAGTCGTCGGGGATCCACTTCCAGGACCAGACCGATTCGTCGCCGAAGGCCTGCTCGGCCTTCTCGTGGAGGGTGCCGTGCTTCTCGTACTGGTCGTAGCTGTGGCGCAGCGAGAGGCTGCTGTACTGCCGCAGCTCGTCGAACACGGCGGTCTGGGACGTCATGGGGAGAGAGACCTCGACGGGACGATCATGGCTGGGCAGCGGAGAGGTGTCAACCGGGGGGAGTGGGGTAGACTGACGCTATGAGCCTTGCCGTCCGGCGCGTTCCTGCCACCTATGCGGACCTCGCCGCGTTGCCGCCGCACGTGGTGGGCGAGCTGATTGGCGGCGAGCTGTACGCGAGCCCCCGTCCGGCGTTGCCGCACGCCGATGCCGCGAGCGGGTTGGGGGCCGAGCTGCACGGGCCCTTCCAACGCGGCCGCGGCGGTCCCGGCGGGTGGTGGATCCTCGACGAGCCCGAGCTGCACTTCGGGGAGGATGCCCTGGTCCCCGACGTCGCGGGCTGGCGGCGGGAGCGGGTGCCCGTGCTCCCGCGCGCCGCCGCGATGACGGTCGCCCCCGACTGGGTGTGCGAGGTGCTCTCGCCGTCCACGGCGCGCCTGGACCGCTCGGTGAAGATGCGGGTGTACGCCCGAGAGGGCGTCGAGTGGCTCTGGCTCGTGGATCCCGACGCGCGGCTGCTCGAGGCCTATCGGCGTCAGGAGGCCACCTGGCTCCGGGTGGCCGTGCACTCCGAGAACGACATCGCGCCCATCCCCCCGTTCGAGGCGATCAACTTCGAGCTCGGGGCGCTCTGGGAAGGGGTGGCGTAGGCGGTTTGGGTCAGGAGGGGGGCGCTCCGGTCAACCCCTCCGGACTGCCATGGAACACGTAGACCCGCCCCGCCTCCCATACGTCCCGCGAGTCCAAGGGCGCCGACACGAAGAGGTCGTCGTAGCCGT
>JAYVAS010000033.1:0-12589 GCA_043750895.1 Pseudomonadota bacterium | reverse complement strand
CGGCGCGCAGCACCGGGTTGGGGTTGGTGAAGCCGGCGTAGACCACACGATCCACCGCGTCGGGGTCCACGTCGCGCAGGCAGGCGGCGATCGCCGCCGCCGGCCAGCCGCCCTGCCCCTTGTGCCGGCTGAAGCGCTCCTCGTTGCACGCCACCAGCACCCGACCGTCCCGCGTGAGCGCCGCGCCGGCGTCGTGGGTGCCATCGTGGATGCCGAGGACGAGCATGGTTGCCGTCCGGAGTCTACTGCGGCGGAGTAGGACGTGGGCAGATGAAGGTCGCTCCCCTCACCCTGCCCGGGAACGCCGGCAGCCCGACCGAACGGCACGACTGGGCCCGCCGCGCCACCGCCCGCACCGCCGCCGCCGGCGCCGACCTCGTCGTCCTCCCCGAGGCCTACTTTCCCGGCTACCGCCACCGCCGCGCCGACGCGGAAGCGGAAGCGCGCGCGTTCGCGACCACCCAGCCGATCCACGTGGTCACCGGTTTCCTGCAGGGCGACGGCAACCACGCCGGGCTGGGCGCCCCCGACGGGCGCTGGGTCACCTACCGCAAGCGGTACCCGACCCCCGACGAGGCCCGCGTGTGGCGGGCCGGCAGCACCCCGGGCATCGTGACCACCGCGCTCGGGCGCGTCGGCCTGCTGATCTGCGCCGACCTCCTCCAACCCGCGGCCTGGGCCGCGCTCGCCGGCCGGGTCGACGTGGTCGCCGTGTGCGCCGCGTGGCCCGACTACGTCGGGCGGGTCGTCCACCCCCCGTTACGCCCCGTGCTGGCCTGGCTCCGTCGCGCCAGCGCCCCGCATCGGGACGCGCTCCTCGCCGCGGGTGCCCGGGCCACCGGGGCCACCGTGGTCTACGCCGACGCCGCCGGACGCTGGCAGGATCGCGAGGGGTTCTCCGGCGCGAGCGGCATCTGGTTCCCCGACGGCAGCCATCTCCGCGGCCCCACCGTTGTCGCCGAAGCCCGCACGGCTGCCCCGGGCGAGCCCGTACGGCTCGATCGGCGCTGGACGCTCTTTGGAGCGGCCTATCGAACCTGGGGTAGTCGGAGCGGCTGATCCCGGGCAGCCCTCAGTAGTGCACGCAGTCCACGGTCCAGTGCGGCGCTCCCGGGTAGATCCGGGCGATGTGGTCGTTGCAGTCGGTCCCGCGCGGGTAGCCGTCCCCGTCGTGGTCGTAGTCGTTGTTGCCTGCACAGTCCGCGTCCACGCCGTCGTAGGGGACGTCCGGCGCCCCGGGATGGATCGCGGCGTCGCCGTCGTCGCAATCTCCCGCGGCGACGCTGACGCCGTCCCCGTCCAGATCCCCCGCGCCGGTGCCGAACCAGGACGGCGAGAGCCAGAGGTACTCGTCGGTCGACTTCCCGCCGTCGTCACAGGCGCCCTTGCCCCACCACGCGAGCCCGTCCAGGCGGACCTGCACGTAGGCCCAGGCGGGGACGTCGGCGGTGGCGATGGTCGCCGTCCAACTCGAGGTGCCGCTGGCGGCGAACGCCCACGTCCGGCCCTCGGTGACCACCTGGGCGTCGAGCACGTAGGCGGCGTAGGCGGGCGGCACGCGGAGGACGGCGGTCAGGTCCTGTCCGGTGGGCAGGGTGACCGGGTCTCCCATGCCCCCCAGCGGCGCCCCGCCCGAAGACCAGCGTAGGAGTGCCGGGACCATGGGCCCGGTGGTGGCGTAGGTGTGGTGCGCGACCAGCGCGTCGTAGATCGCCGGGCGGTCGAAGGTGGTGCGGGCCGGCACCATCGCGATGGTGAGCCCGCCGCCGTAGTCGCGGTGCCCGGTCGAGGCCTGGTCGAGGGAGCAGACCTCGCCCGGTCGGGTGTCGTGGCGGTCGGTCCCGGCGGTGAAGCCCACGTCCACGCCGTAGGTCTCCATCGCGTAGTGGACGAAGCCCGTGCTCTCCGAGCCCTTGGTGAGGTAGTCGATGGTGCTGGCCTCATCGAGGCTGTTGCCATGGACCGAGTACAGCTCGGCGGCCACCTCGTAGGCGTCGGAGCGGCACGACCAGTCGGTGGGCATCGGCGGGGTCGCCGCCGGGTGGTGCGGGATCAGCACGGCGTCCCCGTAGGTGGCCGTGAGCGTGTCCATCCAGGTGGTGATCTCGCCGCAGTCGGCGATCGACTGCTGGCTCACGGTGCCCGTCGGCCACAGGTCCGACATCTCCACCGCGCCGAGGGTGGTGTTGTCGCCGAACATCAGCAGGGTCTTGTGCCCGAGGCGGGTGCCGTCGACGTTGGAGAAGAACAGCTCGGCCCCGGGGATGGTGACCAGGCCGCCCTCGGGGTCGTGGGCGTCGAGGACGAAGTCCCGGAAGTCGCCGAAGTCGGACTCGTCCATCTGCGGGTAGCCGGAGTTGGACCCGTTGACGTGGTCGGTGAGCGAGACGAAGTCCAGGCCGTTGTCCCGCGCGGTGGTCCAGACGTCGGCCAGCGCGCCGCAGGTGGTGTCGCAGCTGCCGGCGGTCGTGCTCGCCCCGTCGTCCGAGTAGGAGCTGTGGGCGTGCAGATCGCCCAGGTAGAAGTCGTACCCGGCGAACCGCTCGGAGGCGTGGGCGGGCGCCGCGATGGCGAGCAAGCTGAAGATCACGGCGTTCACACCCGGACGATCCCATGGGGGGGGCGGTGTGTCAACGGGTTGGGTCGTTGCCACGATCTGCATACGCGCGTAGGCTAAACGTATGAATGCGAAGCGCCGACTCTCTGCATCCGTGGACGCCGAGCTCCTACAGGCCGCCGAGGCTGCCGTGTCCGGCGGCGATGCCGCCAGCGTGAGCGCGTGGGTGAACGAGGCGCTTCGTCTGAAGCTCGGTCACGACGCACGACTGGCCGCGCTCGCCAGCTTCATCGGCACCTATGAGGCGGAACACGGTGAGATCACCGGAGACGAAATGCGGCTCGCCGCACGGCGGGCGAGCGAGTCTGCCATCCCCGTTCGCGGCCCGGCGGCGACAGGCCGGTTCGGAGGCGCCCGGTGAGCCTGGTGCTCGACGCTGGCGCATTCGTGGCGATCGAGAGATCGGATCGCACCGTCGTGGCGTTGCTGAAGCGGGAACTGCTCGCCGGTCGAGCGCCGATCACCCATGGCGGCGTGGTGGGACAGGTGTGGCGAGGCGGAGGTGGGCGCCAGGCAAACCTCGCGAGACTCCTACGCGGCGTGGACGTCCGCGCGTTGGATGGCGCGCTCGGGCGACGGGCCGGCGAACTTCTGGGCCTCGCCGGCGAGGTCGACGTGATCGACGCGGCGGTCGCGCTTCTGGCGGTGGACGGGGACGTCATCCTGACCTCCGACCCGAGTGATCTTGCCGCGCTGGTCGCGGCAGTGGGAACCCATGCGGACATCGTGCCGGTCTGATCCCCCACCATTCGGCGCTGCGCCCGCAGTCGTCGCCCCGCCTCCCCCCCCCAGAAAACTCCCCTCAAGCTCTCATGGCCCGGTCCGAAGGATCCGTCTCCAGGGGGTATGAACCAGGACCAACTTCGTACCTCCCCCGTGCTCTACGCCGCACTCACCGCGACGTTGTGTTGCACCCTGGGCGTGAACAGCGCCCGGGGTGCCGCCGACGATACCAACGGCCCCGTCTCCCGACGGGTGGTCGCCGCGGCGATGCCCAACCACGCCGGCGAGCTGCTCGCCTGCTACGACGAGGCCCGCGCCGGCGACGACGGCGTCGAGGTCCGGATGAAGGTCGCCTACGTGATCCGGAAGGACGGCACCGTCTCCGACGTCGCGGTCCCGGAAGCGAACCGGTTCAACCCGGTGCTCGAGAGCTGCGTGAAGGAGGTCGTGTCCGGCTTCTCCTTCTACCCGAGCGGCGCCCCGGTGCTGGTCAACGCCCCTCTGGTGTTCCGGGCAGACGGCTCCGTCGGCTGAGGCGACCGCCCAGCCGGCCGGCGAGGTGATCGGCAGTGCCGACCGCCACCGCCGTCGCGACCGTGGTGCGCTCGACGAGCATCAACGGGAGACAGGCGACGGCGAAGAGCGGGCTCTGCTCGGTGGCGAGGAACTTCAGCAGGTCCCGCTCCCACACCGCGAACGCCGCGGTGAGCGCGGCTGAGAGGCGCCACCGCCCCGCCAACAGCGCCACCACCGCCCCGGCCCCGAGCGGTACGCCCACCAGGTAATGCAGTTGCCGGCGTTCGCCGGGGCCGTCGAGCTGCACCGAGGCCCCCCCGCTCCGCCGCCGGTCGAGCGTGGTGCGGACGTGGTGGCGGGCCTTGTGGAAGTCGTTCTGGAGGGCGCGTCCCAAAGTGAAGCGGTGGTGATGCACCGCCGCGAGCCCCCGATCCAGGAGCACCAGCGCCCCCTGCTCGTAGAGGTCGCGTCCGAACTCGACGTCCTCCACCGACACGCTGGTGAGCGACTCGTCGAAGCCGCCGGTGGCGATGAAGGCCTCCCGGCGCACCGCCGCGAGCATGGTGGTGAGGTGGCGGGTCTGGTCCTCCTGCTGGAGGGTGAAGTGGCGGTGGGTGAGGTTCTTGTAGCGGCTGACGAGGCCGGCGTGCGGGTGCTCGACCGCCACCGTGCCCCAGATGGCCGAGGCGGCGGGGTTGGCGGCGAAGTCCGCGGCGAGGCGCGCGAAGGCGTCGACGGGGACGACGATGTCGGCGTCCACGAACACCAGGACGTCGCCGGTGGCGACCGCCGCCCCCGCGTTTCGCGCCGAGGCGGGGCCACCGTTGGGTTTGCGCACCACGCGTACCCCCGCCGGAAACTCGATGGCGGCGGGGGAGCCGTCATCCACCAGGATGGTCTCGAACGGGGCCGGATCGGCGGCGGCGAGGCCGGCGAGACAGTGGGCGAGGTTCCGGGCGTGCTCGGCGGTGGCGACCCGACAGGGGATGACGACGGAGAAGCGCATCTCAGACTTTGCAGCACCGTTTGCAGATCTCGAAGGGCTGGGACCACTGGGCGAGCCGTTCCTGCCGCAGCTTGGGATGGTTCCAGAGGGTGTCGAGGTCGTCCTCGAGGATGTTGCCCACCGGCTCCTCGAAGAGGTGCCCGCACGGTACCACCGCCCCGTCGGGCCGGAGGAACAGGGTGTGCCAGAGGGTGTGACAGCGACGGCCCACCCCGCCGTCCTCGCGGTACCAGGCGGAGCGCTCGGCGTCGTTGAGGTGCGGGTGGAAGCTGACGAAGCCCCGGTAATCCCCCTCCAGCCGGCGCGCTTCGGCCAGCATGGGCGCGGCGTCGAAGTCGGCGAGCAGTGCCGAAGGGATCACGTGGTACGTGACCGCGTGCTGCTCGTGCGCGCGCTCCGCATCGGTGAGGAAGGACAACCACGTGAAGCGGACCCCGTCCACGCCGAGCTTCTTGCCCAGCGCCGCGACCGGGCGGAGCGCCCGCGCGTTCTCCAGCGACACTGCACAGTTGAGGATCACCCGGGTGCGCGATGGGTCGCGGTGGTCGAGCAGGTTCTGCAGTCCGGCGACGGTGCGCTGGAACGCCCCCTCCCGACCCATCGCCGCGTCGTGGCCCGCCTCGTCCCCCAGCAGGCTGAACATCACCACGTCGGGCCCAATCTCGGCGAGGCGCTTCGCTTTGGTCTTCCCCAGGGTCGTGCCCGAGGTGACGGTGAAGATGCGGCCGCCGCGGCGTTTGATGCGCGCGTAGTGCTCGAGGATGCCGGGGTGGGCCATGGGCTCGCCGCCCCCGATGGCCATCACCGGGATGCGCGGCACGAGCTTCTCGATCAACCGCGCCTGGTCGGCCTCGGCGAGGGGTTGGGCCCAGTCCTCGACCGCGTGGGTGACGTTGCAGAAGGTGCACGCTTCGGGGCAGGCGTAGGTGATGTACTGGCAGGCCGCCACGGGGAGGGGCGCGGTGCCGTCCTTACGCACGTACCAGGCGTGGGGGAGCTGCACGGCCCGCGCCAACTGGGGGAGGCTCCACAGCCCACGCGTGACCCAGGCGACCTTGGCCTGGCTGTGGACTTCGGCGAGGAGCGACATCGCACGCAGGATACCCCGCGCCGACGATCCCGCGGGTGCTCGCACCGTGGCCGACGTTACGGCGGCTGCGTGGAGTCCGCGTTCCGTGAGGTCCGTCGCCGTGCCGCCCGCCGGGGCTGGCCCATGCGCGCCCGGGTCTGGCAGCGCTGGACGGGCACCCCCTTCGCCGCGGTCGCCGCCCATCTCCCGCCGGAGGGGACCATCCTCGACCTCGGCTGCGGCTTTGGGATGTTCGCCGCCCTGCTCGCGCTCCAATCGCCCGGTCGCCGGGTGATCGGCCTCGACGGGGACGCCGACCGCATCGCGGTGGCGCGCGCGCTCTTCGGGGACCTCGCCACCTTCCAACAGGCCGACCTGGGCGCCTCCACGCCCCTCCCGGACGCCGACGCCGCGGTCTTCTACGACGTGCTCCACCACCTCGCCGACGCCGACGCCGCCCTCCGGCGGGTGCGCGCCCCCCTGCTGGTGGTGAAGGAGAACGACGTCGTCCCCTGGCACAAACACGCGGTCTCCCTCGCGGTGGAGGGCCTGGCGGTCGCCACCGACTTCACCCCGTCGGCGCCGGTGCGCATGCGCGGGCGGGACGCCTGGGTCGCGGCGTTGACCGGGGCCGGGTACCACGTCGAGCGGGCCGAGCACCTGCGCGCGCGGCATGGCTTCTTCGTGCCCCACGCGCTCTTCGTGGCGCGTCGATGAACCCGCTCCGGATCTGGGTCGCGGTGCGCATCGGCGTGCCGCTCGCCCTCCTCGTCCTGCGCCCCGCCTTCGTCGGCGACGCCCTCGCCGACTTCCTCGGGTCCGCCGACTACGCCCATGGCCTGGTGAAGGTCGGCCTCCAGGCGTGGATGCTGCTGCTGTACCGCGCGCCGGTCGCGCTGGTCACCGGGGTGGCGCTGACCGTCGGCGCGCTCGTGGTGGTCCTGCTGCAGGGGCGCGCCCGCTGGATCGGCGTCGGGGCGCTGGTGGCGCTGGCGGTGCTCGCACCGTTGGACCCCTGGTGGCCAGCCTACGCAGCCTTCCTGGTCCTGCTCGCGCTGAACCTCGCCCCCCTGCCGCTCCCCCGCTTCCTGGCGTGGATCCCGGGGTCCGAGCTCCTCGTGCCCCGCGCCGTCGCGACCGGCCTCGGGGCGAACCCCCGGTGGGAGCGCGCGGTGACAGTGCTGGCCGTGCCCGTGCTCCTCGGGGTCTGGCTGGTGGGCGATTCGGTCGTGCTCGGCGACGCCCGCCGCGGCGAGGCGGGCCGGTGGCCGGCGGACCGCGTCGATCCCCGCGCGACCATCCTCGAAGAGGCCCCGCCCGGCGTCATCTGCGAGTACCACGACGTGGACCTCGTGGGCGACCGCCTCGTCGTCGTCGCCGAGGGCAGCCACCGCCTCCTCTCCTTCCCGCTCAGCGGGGACGCCCCGCCCGCGGTGTGGCCGCTCCCCGCGCCGTGGTGGCGGATCGAAGGACTGGTGCTGGACAGCGAGTCGGACCCGGCGACCGGATTGACCTGGTTCCTGGACGGCCCCGACAAGGTGTCCGCGGTCCGTTGGACCGAGACGGGTTGGGTCTACGACCACGGGTCCCCTCCCCTGCCCCACCCGGAGCACCACGTCTACACCCGCCGGCTGCCCGAGCGAGGAGAGCTGGTGCTGGTCTCGGTCAACGCCTCCACCGGTCCGGCGGACGGGACGATCATCCGCGTGCCCACCCCCGCGCTCGGCCCGGTGTGGCAACGCCCGCTCAGGCTGCAGGACGGTCGCCCCGCGCCCACTGTTCGGGACCTGGAGTGGCTTCCGACCCTGTCGCGGTTCGTGGTCGCCCCCAACTGGGGGGACCACCTCTACCTGCTCGACCCCGACACCGGCCTGCTCAGCCCCTGGGTGCAGGTCCCGACGATGAACGGGAAGATGACGTGGTCCGACGAGACGGGGCGGCTTTACCTCGCCCAGCCGAACCGGATGTCGGTCGCGGTGATCGACCCGGCGGCCGGGGTCATCGAGCGCACCATTGCCACGCAGCCCGGCGTCCGGCCCGTCGCCATCGACGCGGGGCGCGGCTTGATGCTCACCGCCTCGGTGATCACCGGACAGGTCTGGGTGCAGGACTTGCAGACCGGGGAGGTCCTCGACCGCTTCGGCACCTTCATGCCGCTGGCGCGCGAGCTCGAGTTGGATCTCACGGGAGGGACCGCCTACCTCTCGACGTGGACGGCCTTGTACGCCTTTCCCTACACCCGGGGCCCGACCCCACCGACACGGTGAGGACGCGACCGACCCACCGCCCTCCTACAAGTTCACCGCGATCAGCGAGCGGACGATCACCCCGTCGTGCTCCCGCGCCTCGGCGTTGAGGGGCGCGAGCGCCGCCACCGTCCACCAGAGGACCCCGCCCTCACCGGCGAGGTGGACGGAGGGACCCACGAAGAACAGCGATTCCACCTCCTCACCGAGCTCGAACTCGGCCTTGCCCTCGGCGCCGAGCGCGAACCATGGTTGGATGCGGTAGCCAAGGCCGAGCGTCGGCTCGATCTCGTGCTCCAGCTCTTCGCCGACGGTGAGCTTGTACTCGACGTTGAGCGCCGAGACGAAACTCTCGACGTCCTTGGCGACGATCAACTTCAGCTCGCCGGCGTGCTCGGTGCCGCTCGCGCTGCCGATGTACTCCGCGTACATCCCGACATCGACCGGGCCGACCCCCTGGGCGCCGAACCGGTAGCGGAGGCGGGCCTTGTAGCCGGAATACGCGAGCGGCTCACCCGGGCCCTGCTCGGCCACGAGGTAGAGGCCACCTTCGAGGCGGTCGGTGATCCCGTACTCGAGCTCCAGTTGGTGCTGCCAGCTCGGCCCGACCGCCCCTTCGGGGCGCGTTGCCGTCGCGTAGTGTTCGACCTCGATCCCGCCCTTGGGGACGGTTCCGTATCCATAGCTGAAGGCGAAGGTACGCTCTCCGGCGAGCGCGGTCATGGTGAGGAGAAGCATCTGCGGTGGTCCGGGGCGACAGGGTCGGTGTTGATGTTGACTTTCACTTTCAATTAGATACCCGGTGGTGCGCGGTGGGTCCAGTATCGATAATGAAAATCATTATCGTTTACGGGTCCGGGGCAGTCCGCGCGGCACCGGGCACTGCGCCGGTCCCGGGTCTCGACGGTGATGGCTCGCGGTCGGCGCGCCAGGGGTGTCCTCCCCTCCACCGTGCCCATGGTGTACACTTCGCACAGTCGACACCGACTCTACCCGCCGAGGACCATGGGCACGGTTCCCGAGACCCCCTTCGAAGCCCTGGCGACCCTCCGCGGAACCGAGCGGACCCTCCTCCTGTCACTCGCCGCCCGCGCGCACGTCAACAGCAAAAGCGCCATCCACGACCCCACGACCACCGAGCTCGCCGACCGGCTCGGGTCCCGCCTCCCGCCGGCGGGTCGCCTGACGCGCGCCGCGGTGGTTGGCACCACGCTGGTGATCGACGCCGCTGTCACCGACTGGGCGACGGCCCAACCGGGCGGCGTCATCGTCACGGTCGGGGCGGGGCTCTGCACCCGGTTCGCTCGGCTGGGCCATCTGCCGGTCGAGTGGCTCGACATCGACGGGGAGGCGAGCCTGGCCGTGCGACGCGTGGCCCTTCCCGCCGCCCCGGCCAGCGCGGTGGGCGGGATGGATCCGGCGGCCTGGAACCGCCACGTCGAGGGGCGTCCGGTCCTGGTGCTGGTCGAGGGGGTCGCGATGTACCTGCCTCGCGCCGAGGTCGACGCGGCAGTCGGCGCCTACCGGGCCGCGGGCTATGCGTTCGCGGTCGAGACGGTGGGCGGGGTCCCCGCACGGGTCTCCCGCGCGCGGGGTGAGTCGCTCGGCTCGGACGGCTGCGCCTTCCGGTGGGCAGGGGACGTCAGCGACCGGGTGGTGCTCTCTCTGCCGCGGGCGAAGGGCAGCCTGGGTCGCGTCTGGCCCGTGCTCTGGGCGTTGGGCGGGGAAGGGAGGGTGCGGGTCAGCCTGGACGGGGTGTAGGGGTCGGGCGGCAGGCGTGCCCTAAACCCCCACCCGCCGCGCCCAACTGAACACCTTCTCCATGGGCGCGTCCTCGTAGCGGCAGGTGGCGCACACCTTGTCGTCGCAGCGGCGCACCCGCAGGGCGCCTCGGAAGGCCTGCATGGCGGCGCCGTTCCAGATGTCCGCGAACGGGGTCTGGAAGGCGTTGCCCACCTTGGTGCCACGAATGGTGTGGTAACAACACGGATAGACGTCGCCGTCGGTGCTGATGATGCAGCTGTACCAGGGGATGTAGCAGGGGGCGCGGGAGAGGTCGGTGGTGAGCTGGGTGACCGAGGTCTCGAGCGACGAGGCGGTGCGGATGTAGCGGTACTTCCGCGCCAGGATCGCGGCGCGGCGCAGCGTCTCCACCGCGTCGGACCCGATCTCCAGGGTCTTGTCCACGAACGCGGCCTGCTCCCCGTAGGTGAACATGACGTGGAAGTAGGGCTCGACCGTGGTGAAACGCCGATGACACAGCTCGATGAGCTTTTCGACCTGGTCCACGTTGTCCCGGAAGATGGTGAATTGCAGCTCCACCTTGGGGTGGGCGTAACGGTTGGCGTCCCGCATGAGCAACAGGCGTTCCACGTTGCCCAGCACCGCCTCGAGGTCGGCGCCGGCGCGCACCTTGGCGTACACCTCGGGATCGGCGGCGTCGATCGACACCTTGATCCGCGCCAGTCCGGCGTCGAGCAGCGCGCTGGCGCGATCGGCGTCGAGCAGCGTCCCATTGGTGACCAGCGTGACCTGGGAGCCCCCCGCCACGGCGTGCGCCACCATCGCGGGGACGTGCTTGTTGAGCAGGGTCTCGCCGTACCCGGACAGCGAGAGGTAGACGGGCCGGATCTGGTCGTAGAGGTGCTGGAACCGCTCCAGCTTGAGGATGGCGGTGTCGCGCTGGTCCCAGTCGATCTCCCGCGAGCACACCGCGCAGGCGATGTTGCACGCGTCCGACACGTCGATGCCCACCGCGGAGGGCATCGCCGCCGTGTCCCGCCCCCGGTAGCTGGAGCCCACCGACGCGGCGACGCGGGTGAGGTTGGCACGGTTGAGCGGGATCACGCGCGCGGGGTACAGGTACCGGCCAACCACGCTCACGTGAAAAACGCATCCCCGTGGTAGTAGACGTACTGGGACAAGGTGAGCTTGAAGTCCAGGTTGTCCTTCCGAGCCTCGCGCCAGTAGCGGGGGAAGCCGCGGACCCAGTCCAAGCCACCTGCCTGGACCTGACGCTTGAGCTGACGTGCCAGGAAATAGCCGTTGGCCTTGAAGAACAGGGCCTTGAGCTCCATTCGCCCCAGGCCGCTGGCCTCCTCGGTGAGCTCACCACCCTGGTAGAAGGTCGCCGACTGGTCCCGCTCCAGGTAGTTCACCTCGATCCCGGCGTCCTTCATGATCTCCAGGTTCCAGAGCGGGGTGAAGAAGAAGAAGGCGGCGCGATCCAGGCCCACGTCGCGGGCCACGTCGAGCGTCTTCTGCGCTTGGACCGGCGTCTCCCCCGGGGTGCCGATCAGGAAGTAGCCCAGCGTCTTGATGCCCGATTTGCGAATCAGGCGCATCTTCTCCTGGAGTGTCTCCTCGGAGAGCTCCTTGTTGAGCAGGGAGTTCCGGACGTACGGATCGCCGGCCTCGATCCCCAGCCGGAGCTGCACACACCCGGCCGAGCGCGCGAGGTCCAGCTTCTCCTCGGTGAGGTGGTCGATGCGGGAGTAGGCCGAGAACGGGAGCTTCTCGTGCATGCCCAGCGACCGGTACACGCGCGTGAACTCCTCCAGCCAGCTCTTGTGCATCAGGAAGTTCTGGTCGTAGAAGCTGATGTAGCGGAGCCCCTGATGGCGGTGGCGCTCGTACTGCCAGGCACACTCCTGGGCGACCAGGGTCGCGGTGCGCTTGCGCACGAACGGCCCGGCGTCCTCGAGCCGCTTGGCCAATACCGGAGACGAGCAGAAGGAGCACTCGTAGGGGCAGCCGCGCACCCCGATCACCGGCAGGTAGCCGGCGTGGTAGATCATCCGGGGGTGCTGTTCCCAGAGGGTCCAGTCGTTGAAGGGCACCGCGTCCAGCGCCGCGCCGCGGGGCAGCGGGCCGATCGCCGTCTGGTGGACCGTGTCCCCGTCCTTCCAGGCCAAAGAGGGAATGTCCGGGAGCCGGGAGAGGTCGCCGTCGTCCAGCACATCGAGCAGCGCGTGGAAGGTGTACTCGCCCTCGCCGACCAACGCGTAGTCGACCACGTCCTGGCGCACCGTCCCCTCGGTGTCCAGAGATGCGTGGTGCCCGCCCAGGACCACGATCAGCTCGGGGCGGTGGGCCTTGGCGGCGCGAGCGATGCGCAGGATGGACGGCATGCGCGGGGTGACGGTGGAGATGGCCAGGACGTGGGGCTGGAAGCGGTCCAGGCGCTCGCACAGGTAGCGCTCCCACTCGTCCCAGAAGAACGTGAAGTCGATGACCTCGGCCCGGTGGCGGCCGATGTGGTTCACGAAGCTGGCGATGCCGGCGGTGCCGAGGTGGTACAGCTCGAGGTCGCGGTCGATGGTGGGGTTGACGCAGAGGACGCGCATCGCCAGGGGAGTATAGCGGAAGGGGCTGCCCGCTCGATCCTCCGTTCCGGCTCCCGGGACTACTGC
>JAYVAS010000032.1:0-9384 GCA_043750895.1 Pseudomonadota bacterium | reverse complement strand
TGGGCGCGGGCCCGGCGCGGCGGCCGCGACCGGGGGCACGTCCTTGACTGGCGGGGAGTCCTCGCGGGGCGGAGGAGTGGCAGCGGCGGGCGCGACACGCGTGTCCGCCCGGACCTGCGCCCGGACGAGCGCGGCCTCCAGATCGCCGAGCCGCGCCTCGACGGCGTTCAGCCGGGCGCGGGTCCGAAAGAAGCTCAGCAGTCCCATGACCGGCAGCCCGACCGCCACCGCAATCGCCATGAGCGAGCAGATCACCCCGACGAACGCATCCATCAGGCCGACGCCCGGCGCACACGGGGGACCAGGGCCACCCCGATCCCGAACATGACGATGCAGCCCCATTGCGCCGGCGTGAGCCCCGACCATCGGGTGTCAGCGGAGGCGAGATCGGTGTTGCGGAGGAAGTCGAACCCGAACCTGACCGGCGCGTACAAGAGGCACCAGAGCATCACGAAGAACCCCGGAGCCCGCGCCTTCCTTCCCAGGACGAGGAAGAGCACCGCGATCACCGAGCACCAGAGCACCTCGTTGAGACCCAGGTCCCACCGGGGGCCGCCCGGGTCTCCTCGGAAGAAGTGGTTGGGCGGGTAGTTCACCGCGAGGGGGAAGTCGGTGAGGCGCCCGATGTGGTCGTGCGCCAGAAAACACCCAATCCGGCCGAACACCCACCCGAACGGGAAGCCGTACATGATCGCGTCGGCGTACGGCCAGAAGGGCTCCTTCCGGACGAACTTGTAGAAGCCCACCGCGCCGATGGCGGCCCCCAGGAAACCGCCGAAGCTCGACAGCCCCTCCCAGACCTTGAACAGGGAGATGATGCCCTGCTTCAGGAAGACGTCTTCGTAGTGGTAGGCGAGGACGTGGACGAGGTGCCCGACCACGAACCCCATCCCGATGGTGGCGACGATGCCGTCCACCACGTTCCGGACGTCCAGCCCGGTCTTGATGCCCCGGGCGCGCGCGAGCTCGAGGCCGACCACGAAACCGATACAAACCGCCGTGCCCCATGGATCGAGCGGCAGGGGGCCTATGTATTTGACCGGGATGCTGAAGTAGGGGATCAAGCGGCACCAGCGCCTGCGTGATAACCCGCGCCCCACCACCCATGTCCGTACTCACCACCGACATCCTCCTCGAGAACATCAAACGCGACGACGCGCTGCACTGGCTCTCAGAGCCTGCCCACCACCAGAAGCTGCTCGAAGGCGCCTTCGACGGTCTGAAGGCGGACGGGCCGCAGGCGTACACGGTCACCCTGAAGACCCCGCCCCGTACGCGAGAGATGACCTACACCTTCGATCACGTCGACGAGGAGCACGGCGGGCGCCGCGTCCACGTCCGCCTCGGCGGCAAGCGGACCACGGGAAAGCTCCATTACAGCCTCCGGACCATGAAGCCGGCCGGCAACACCCTGGTGACCCTGCACGCCGACATCGAAGGTGGCGGCCTGCTGGGCATGATCGCCGAGTGGGCCGGGATGCGCGAGCGCCTCGACCGGGGCTTCAAGGCGATGTTGGACAACCTGAAGCGGGAAGTTTCCAAGCCCTGATCGTGGTCAGCGCCAGACGCGCCGGATCTCTCGGCGCTCTCCGACGCGGACGGTGCCGCGTGCTTCGTTCCGCACCACCAACCACGCGAAGGCCGCGAGCTTCAGCGCCTCGGCGCGGTCCAGCTCGGCGTCCACCGTGAGCGACGCACCGGTGGCGGGGTCCGCGTCCCCCGTCAGGCTCAGCAACGCGCGCCCGCGCTGGTCCGCGACCCGCGCCGTGCACAGCCCGGACCGCTCCCAGCGCCAGCCGGGCGTCCCCTCGAGGATGCCCGAGCCCGCCCAGTCCAAGGACACCCCGACGACCTCCCGTCCGTTGTCGGCCTCCACCAGGGAGACGCGACGGGCCCGACTGCCGGATGCCCGATAGCGCCAGTTGGCGTTGCCGGCGCTCACCCGGTCCGCCCCGGCCATCATCGCCACCCCCGACCCGGCGTCGAGGAACCAGGTGTCGGAGCCGAACCGGTTCCAGCGCCACGGGATGACGAAGTCCATGCATCATTGTGGGCGCGCTCCGAGACGTCCAGGCGGCGGTTCCGCAACGAGTTGGTGACGGCGAAGGGTGCACGCCGCCTGCACGAAATCGCCCCGGCGTCTCCGCGAACAAAGTCGCGCGGCCATGGTCTGTAAGGGATGCGCCTCCAGCCTCGTTGCGAGGTCACCCGCGCGGAGCTTCCATGCATCGTTGGACCCTCACCCTCCTCCTCTCCGTCTCCGCCGCCGCCGCCGCCTGGCTCGCCCCGACCGCGCTCGGCACCACCAACAGCCGGGGGGGAGCGCCCGTTCCCCCGCGCCCGATGACCCCCCCGATCGCCGATCTCGGTGCCGGTGGGGTCGACGCGGTCGACGGACCGCTGGAGCTCGCCGTCGCGCTCGACCAGGAGGCGATCCACGCCGCCGGCACGGCCCGCCGCTTCCTCATCGCCACCATCACCGCCCCCGCGGAGACCCGCGGGGAGCGGCTCCCGGTCGACCTCGCCTTGGTCATGGACACCTCCGGCTCGATGGCCGCGCGGGGCAAGATGACCGAAGCCCGCCGTGCCGCCGCCGCGCTCGTCAGCGCCATGGGACCGTCGGACGCCTTCTCGCTCGTCACCTTCGACGACCGCGCCCAGGTCGTCCGCTCCCTGGGCCGCGACCCCCGGTACGTCCTGCTCGACGCCATCGAGGGACTGACCCCCGACGGCGGCACCAACCTCTCGGACGGGCTGCTGGCCGGGTTCAACCAGGCCCGGGGAGGGAGCGGGTCGGTGCGCAAGGTGATCCTGATGACGGACGGGCAGGCCAACCAGGGGATCACCGCGCCGGCCCAGTTGGAGGCGCTGGCACGGGACCCCTCCATCTCGGTGTCCACCGTCGGCGTGGGGCTGGACTTCAACGAGTCCCTGCTCGCCTCGATGGCCGACGCCGGACGCGGTCGCTATCGGTACGTCGACGCCACCACCGACCTGGCCCTGGCCTACGCCGAGGAGCTGGAGAGCGCCGCCCATCTCGTGGCCCTGGGCACCCAGGTCGAGTTCCAGTTCGCCGATGGCGTGGTCCCGCTCCGCGTCCTCCAGTGGTCCGCCGACGTCAGGGGCGACCGCGCCGTCGTCCCGGTGGGCGATCTCGCCGCCGGCCAGAGCCGCACCGTGGTGGTGGAGGTCGACGTCACCGCCATGGGAGCCGCCCGGCAGGATCTCGCCACGGTCACGCTTCGGGGCGCGGCCGTCCGCGACGAGGCGGCGTTCCGGGAGGTCGCCAGCGTCTCCGCCGCGGTCGTGCCGGTCGGCACCGATCTGAGCCCGTACGTACAGCGCGAGGCGATGACCGTGAGCACCCGCGCGGTTGCGGGCTGGTCGGCGATGCAGGCGAACCAGGCGTACCAGCAGGGCGACGCCGATCGTGGGCGCGGCCTGCTGCGCGCCGCCGCCGGCTACCTCGAGACGCAGAAGCGCGACTACGGGCTCGCCATCCCCGAGGCCGACGTCGAGAACCTCAACGCGCTCGGCTACCTCAGCGACGGGGAGGCTCAGAAGAGCAGCTACTCTGCCGGGCGCTCGATGGGCCGGTCCGAATGACCGCCCTCGCCGCCGGGTGGGGCCGGTTCGAGCTCCCCGACGCCGAAGGCCGCGGGCTCGCGATCCGCATGCTCTGGTGGACCGCAGCGAGCGTGGTCGCGGCCTCCGCCGCCGCGCTCCTCGGTCTGGGCGGGGCCCCGGGGGCCTTCATCGGGGTCACCGTCGCCGCGGGGGTCGTGGCCGCCCGTCCCACCCGGGCGTGGCTGCTACCCCTGGTGGGCCTGGGCGTCCTGACCCTGACCCTGGTCCTGGCGCGCGCAGGCGCCCCGGTCGCGGTCGCGGCGGGCGTGGCCGCCGGGCTCGCCACCGGGAGTGGAACGCTGTTGTCCCGCGCCGAGGCGGTGCTCGCGGGCGCGGCCGGTGGCGGGTTGGGCCACTTCCTGGGGGCCTCGCTCTCCCTCCCCGGGCTCGCCGGGCTGATCCTGGTGGGATCGCTGATCGGGCTCGCGACCGCCCAGGCGCTGGTGCCCGGCGCGCTGCACTTCGCCAGCCGGTTCCGGCTGCCGGCGGGGCGGTTCATCGCCCGCACCCTGGCGGAGCCGTACCGCGCCCCGTGCTACCGGGCCCTCGCCCTGGACGGGGACGTGCGGCGCCGCGCTCCCGACCGCGAGACCCGCGACGGCCTCCTCGAGGTCGCGGGGTGGGTCTACCGGCTGGCGTTGACGCTCCAGACCCTCGATCAGGACATCGCCGCGATCGAGCCCGCCAGCGTCGCCGCCCGAACCGCCGCCCTCGCCGAGGACGACCCGGACCCGTTCATCCAAGAGCGACGCCGGAGCACCCGGGGCCACCTCGAACGGATGCTGCAGCACCACGACGGGCTGGCCCGCGAGCGCGCGCGCGCCGCGAGCCTCCAGGAGTACGCGCTCGCCTGGCTGGAGGAGGCCCGCGCCGGCCTGGCCCTCGCCCAGCGGCTCCCCGGTGAGGGGACCCCGGAGCGTCTGAACGACGTGCTGGAGAAGCTCCGGACCCACGCCGCCGAGGTCGGTGCCCGCCGCGACACCGCCCGGGAGCTTGGCTTTCCGTAGGCCGCCGCGGGGCTCAATCTCCAAACCCCTCTTGATTCGGGCCCGTATCTGTCTGTATCCTTTCGCCAGCCGCCCTCTCCCTGGCGGTGTCCAGGCCATGACCGTCGAACTCAGCGTCCTCGTTCCCTGTTTCAATGTCCAAGCCGTGATCGTCGGCCTCGTCCAGGCGCTCGGCACGGCGCTTCCCACGTTCGACGCCGCGGTCGAGGTGATCATCGTCGACGACGGCTCGACCGATCTCACCCTCGCCCGCGCCCGCGGGCTCCTCACCGGGCGGCCGTGGCTGCGCCTGCTCAGGGTCGAGACCCGCGAGGGCAAAGGCAACGCCATCTCGGTCGGTCTCCGGGCGGCGCGCGCCCCGTGGGTCGCCCTGGTCGAGCCCGATCCGCGCTACGCGGTCGACGATGTGGTGACGATGTGGCACCGGGCCCGCCGCGGCGAGGCCGATTGGTTCCAGGGGCGGCGGACTCCCCCGCCGACCCCCCGCGCGGACGAACGTTTCACCCGCACCATCGAACGCGTCCTGCTTTCCGACCCTACGACCGATCCCGGCTGCCCGATCCGGATGTTCCGTACCAGCGTCGCGGCGAAGCTGCCGCTTCAGTACCGGGGGCTGCTCCGCTTCCTTCCGGTGTACGCGGCGCGGCTCGGGTACGTCATCGCCGAACATCCGATCGGGTGGACTCTGGGACCGGCGCCGGCCGTGGAGATGTCCCCGGTCGAGCGGACCTTCGGCGCCCTCGTCGACGTGCTCGCCGTACGGTGGATGTTCGCCCGGGTGGGCGATCCGGCGAGCGTCGAGCTGCGGCTTCCCCGCCCGACGCCGACCCCGACGGCGCGTGAGGAGCTCGCCGGCCCGCCGCCGCGCGCCACCGCGACCCTCCCGCCGCGCGACCCCGTCAGCTGACGCGGCGAAAGCGCACGGCCCAGATCAGGGCGGCGACCCCCACCCAGGCGAACCCGGCGAAGGCTGCCGCCTGCACCTTGGGATCGATGACCGCGCCGTAGACCGCCGCCAGCTCGAGGAAGGCGAAGCCCACCGCGGCGACGCTCACCATCCCCAAGGTCCCGTCACGAAGCTGGAAGCGCACCAGGGCCAGGCCGGTCAGCGCGAAGAACAACGCGTCCACCACCACCACCCAGTTGGTGAGATCACCGATTCCGGCGACGAACAGCACCACCAACGACAGGCCCGCCAGGAGCAGGATCGCGGGCGCCGGGGTGGCGAAGGTCGGATGCAGGCGCGCGAAGGGCGCGAAGAAGCGCCCGTCCGAGGACAGGGCCCACACCAGCCGGGGCCCGGTGAGGAACTGGGCGTTGAGGACACCGAAGGCCGACACCGCCACCGCGCCCGCCACGAGTCGACCGCCCCAGGGTCCCAGCACCGCAGTCGCCGCGTCGAAGGCCAGCGCCTTGCTCGTCGCCACTCCGTCGAAGCCCAGGATCGCAAACCACGCCCACGCCGCGCTCACGTAGACCACCACCACCACCGCGACCCCGAGCAGGATCCCCCTCGGGAGGTTGCGCTCGGGGTCCTTGACCTCTCCTCCGACCCACAACGCCTGCTGCCAGCCGCCGTAGGCGAACATCGCGGGAAGCAGGCCCGCCAGCATCGACACCCGAGGGGTCACGGCGGCGGGGGCGTCTGGAGGCGGCGGGTCCGCGACCACGGCGAGGACCACGACGGTGGCGAGGGTGACCAGCTTCGCGGCGACAGTGACGTTCTGGATGCGCGCGCCCTGTCGGACCCCGATGATGTTCGCCGCGGCGAGCCCGCCGATCAGCAACACCGCGCCGATCAGGGTCTGCGCCGTCGGCGGGGCGTCCACGCCCGCGGCGCGCGCGAGGTTTTCGGCACAGATGAGCGCGATGACCGCCACGCTCCCGGTCTGGATGGCGGTCAGGTTGCAGAAGACGTAGAGGAAGCCCGCGAGGCTGCCCCACGCGTCCCGAAGGACGTCGTACTGCCCGCCCGCGCGCGGGTAGCGGCGTCCCAGCTCCGCGAAGACCAGCGCGCCCAGGGCCGCGATGACCCCTCCCAGCACCCACAAGCCCAGGGCGGCGGGAACGCTCCCGGCGATGCCCGCCACCTCCGAGGGCGTGAAGAAGATGCCCACGCCGATGATCGCGCCGATCACGACCGCGGTGGTGTCGAACAGGCCCAACTCGCGGCGCATCGTCGGAGGGTGGTCCATGCGGCCGGTTATACGACGTTTCGTGAAGATCCTCCTCGGCGTCACCGGCGGCATCGCCGCCTACAAGGCCTGCGAGCTCACCTCCCTCGCCGTGAAGGCGGGCCACGAGGTGCAGGTGATCCTCACGCCGAACGCCGCGCGGTTCGTAGGCCCCCTCAGCTTCGAGGCGCTCTCCGGTCGTCGGGTGATGACCGGCACCTTCGACGACGCCCTGGCGCACATCGAACTGGCGCGGTGGGCCGACGTCGCGGTGGTCGCCCCGCTCTCGGCCCACACCCTGGGCAAGCTCGCCTGCGGCCTCGCCGACGATGCGCTCACCACCACCCTGATGGCGCTGCCCCGTGGGCGTCCCTGCGTGCTCGCTCCGGCGATGAACACCGAGATGTGGTTCAACCCCGTCGTGGTACGCAACCTGAAGTGGCTCGACGAGCTCGATCGCTACACGATCGTGGCCCCCATCGAGAAGCGGCTCGCCTGTGGGGACGTGGGGCCGGGTGGCCTCGCCGAGCCGCTCGACATCCTCGACGCGGCCACCGCCGCCCGGTCATCGACGCACCCCGGGTGATCCCGCACAGCCCCCTGTGGCAGACGCCACTCCCAAGGGGTCCACCCGCCGCCAACGCAGTGTGGATCGCCGTCGGCCGCCCTGGTCCGGTTCTTGCAATCCGTTCGGGGACGGAGGCAACTCACATGAACGAAGAGTTCGGAACCAAGACCTGCAACGAGCGCTGTGGCGAGATCGGAACGGTGGATCACGGAAT
Organism: Pseudomonadota bacterium; assembly: GCA_043750895.1. Classification (GTDB taxonomy): domain Bacteria; phylum Myxococcota_A; class UBA796; order UBA796; family SXON01; genus JAYVAS01. The sequence goes on along the minus strand of JAYVAS010000032.1, from coordinate 1,794 downwards.
CGTCACGGTGCGCGGAGCGGACTTCCGCGTCGTGTGCCGGCAGGAGGGCGACCACCGCGCCGTCCACCTCGAACCGGCCACCCGGAGCGTGACCGAGGCACCCCCACCCCCCGCGCTGTCCCCGCGTGAACGGGAGGTCCTCACGTTGGTGTCGCGCGGCCTCACCACCGGACGCATCGCGCGCCGCCTCGGCACGCAGCCCTCGACCGTGCGCACCCACATGGAGCATGTTCGGGAGAAGCTGGGCGTGCGGACCCGCGCCCAGGCGGTTGCGCTGGCCCTCAGCCTCGGCGAGCTGAACACGTAGCACCGGCTACGGTGAACGGGCGGGGCGTGTTCGACACGCTACCGTTCCGCGCGGGGCGCTTGCCGCCGTCCGGGGGCGTCCTTAGTTGTGTGGCGTCATGGAGACTCCCTGTCAGCGTCGCTCGTCCGCCACATCGGCAACACGCCGTTGGTGCGCCTCGATCGGGTGACGGTCGGGGTCGTCCGCCCCGGGGTCGAGGTCTGGGCGAAGCTGGAGTGGTTCAACCCCGGCGGCTCCGTCAAGGATCGCGCTGCGGCGGCGATCCTCGCCGACGCGATCGACTCCGGCCGTTGGCAGGCGGGGAAGCGCCTGCTCGACGCCTCCTCGGGCAACACCGGGATTGCCTACGGGATGCTCGCCGCGGCGCGCGGAATCGGCCTGACGCTCTGCCTGCCGAAGAACGCCAACCTGGAGCGCAAGAAGATCCTCCGCGCCTATGGGGTGGAGATCATCGAGACCGACCCGCTGGAGGGCAGCGACGGCGCGATCCGCACCGCCCGCCGGATGGCCGCCGAACACCCCGACACCTACGTCTACCTCGACCAGTACAGCAACCCCGCGAACTGGCAGGCCCACGCCCGCACCACCGCGCGGGAGATCTGGGAGCAGACGGAGGGCCGGGTCACCCATTGGGTGGCCAGCCTGGGCACGTCGGGCACCTTCGTGGGCACGGCGCGCGGACTGCGCGCGTACAACCCCGCCATGCACTGCGTCTCGGTGCAGCCCGACTCACCCTTTCACGGGCTGGAGGGGCTCAAGCACATGGGGACCGCCATCGTGCCGGCGATCTACGACGCCACGCTCGCCGACCGCGATCTGGGCGCCCCCACCGAAGCGAGCATCGATCTGATGCGGCGGCTCGCCCGTGAGGAGGGGCTCCTCGTCGGGGTCTCGTCGGGGGCGGCCACCTGGGCTGCGCTCGAGGTGGCCCGCGAGTTGGAGTCCGGAATCGTCGTCACCCTGTTCCCCGACAGCGGGGAGCGGTACCTCTCGGAGGCGCACCTGTGGCCCTGATCTTCGCCCCCGGCACCCTCGCGTCCCTGCACCAGCACGCCCGCGCTGGCTACCCCCACGAAGTGGTGGGCATCCTCGCCGGCGACCGCGGCCGCAACACGGTCTCGCGCGTGGTTTCGCTGACCAACGAGCGCGCCGACCGCCCCGAGGATCGTTACCACGTCTCCGGGCTGACCCTCTACCGAGCCGAGGAGGCGCTCGCCGCCGAAGGCCTGGAGGTGGTCGGCTACTACCACTCCCATCCCGACCACCCGTCGCGGTACAGCGACTTCGATCGGGATCACGCGCTCCCCAACATGGCCTACGTCATCACCTCGGTGGTGGCCGGCGCCATCGCGGACACCTGCTCCTGGCGACTACGCGCCGATCGTAGCGCCATGGACGAAGAACCCCTCACCACGTTGGAGTGACCATGCCCGTCTGCATCCAGATCCCCACCGCTCTCCGCTCTTTCACCAACGGCGCCGCCAAGG
>JAYVAS010000031.1:0-5692 GCA_043750895.1 Pseudomonadota bacterium | reverse complement strand
GGGGGACCGTTCGAGGGCGGCCCCGAAGCGGGTGCGCGCCTCGGGGAGGTTCCCTTCGGAGAGCGCGACGCTCCCCAGACCCTTGTAGCCGAGCGGGCTCGCCGGACCGAGCACCACCAGCTTCTCGAACGCGCCCCGCGCCGCGGCGCCATCCCCGGCGAGATGCCAGGTCCAGCCGAGCCCGTAGAGCGCGTCCACGCTGGTCGGATCGGCGTCCACCGCACTACGGAAGGCCCGCTCCGCGGTCGCCAGATCCCCCGCGTCCAACGCCCGCTGCCCGCGCGTGATGTCGCCGCCGGGCCCGCAGGCGAGCAGTAGCAGGAGGAGCAGCGTCATCCGTCGATTCCATACTCTCGGATCTTGTACAGCAAGGCCTTGTAGGACAACTCCAGCGCCCGCGCCGCGGCCGCCTTGTTCCCGGTGTACCGCGCGAGGGCCTTGCGAATCAACGTCGCCTCGAGCTCCGCGGTGTGGCGCGGGATGGACAGATCCGCCGGATCGGACCCGGTCGACGTCGACGTGACCCCTGCCAGCTCCCGCGGCAGGTCCTCCACCCGGATGAGCGCCCCGTCGCAGACGAGCAGCGCCCGCTCGATGGCGTTCTCCAACTGGCGCACGTTCCCCGGCCAGGGATGGTTGAGCAGGAGACGCTGCACCTCGTCGCTGAGCTGGGGCCGAGGGAGCCGGAGCCGCTGCGCCGAGGCGGTGAGCAGGTGGTCGATGAGGAGGGGGATGTCCTCGGTCCGCTCGCGCAGCGGCGGGACGTGGAGGTGCACCACCGCGAGCCGGTAGTAGAGGTCCTCTCGGAACCGCGGCGGGGTGAGCGGCTGCGCCGAGGCGGCGACGATGCGGACGTCCACCCGCTGATCGGCGCGGGCCCCGAGTCGGCGGAGCGTGCCTTCTTCGAGCACCCGCAGCAGCTTCGACTGGAGGGGGCCGGGGAGGTCGCCGATCTCGTCGAGGAACAGCGTCCCGCCGTCCGCCTGCTCGAAGAGCCCCGGGTGCGGCGCCACCGCGCCGGTGAACGCGCCCCGGTTGTAGCCGAAGAGCTCGCTCTCGAGCAGGTTCTCGGGGATCGCCGCGCAGTTCACCGCGACCCAGGGCCCGTCGCCCCGGCGGGACAGCCGCTGGATGGCGCGGGCGAGCACCTCCTTGCCGGTGCCGCTCTCACCGGTCAGGAGCACCGAGGAGTCGTGCGGCGCCACCCGCGCCAGGATCCGGAGCAGCTCCTGCACCGCCGGCGACCGACCGACGAACCCGTCCACCGGCTGCCCGATCCGCTCGGCCAGTCGCGCGTTCTCCACCGCGAGGCGGCCCCGATCGGTGATGAGCTGCTCCCGCTCCTCGAGCTTCCGGAGGGTGAGGACGATCTCGTCGGCGGAGAAGGGCTTGGAGACGTAGTCGTACGCGCCCCGCCGCATCGCCTGGAGCGCGGTGTCGAGGGTGCCGTAGGCCGACATCATCACCACCGGCGGCGCGCCCTCGGGCAGCGCGTCGAGGAATTGCAGCCCGTCCATGTCCGGCATGCGGATGTCGCACAACACCACGTCGGCGCCCGCGAGCCGGTCCAGCGCCTCACGTCCGTTCGCCGCAGACACGACGGCATACCCGGCGCGGGAGAGCATCAGGCCCAGGAGGTGGCGCAGGTTCTCCTCGTCGTCGACGACGAGGACGCGGACGGGGGAGGGCACGGACGCAAGCATACCGGCAATCCCCCGGGTCGTGGCAGACTGGCCACCGTGCCCCGCCTCCTCCAGCTCGCCCACGGCTACCCTCCCCGCGAGAACGCCGGGGTGGAGCAGTACTGCGCGCGAAACGCCGCGGGCCTGCGGCGGCGCGGCTGGACCGTGCACACCCTCGCCGCCACCGCGGACCCCGGCGCGCCGATGTACCGCCTCGTCGAGGAGCCCGGGGTCACCCGCATCGTCAACAACGCGCCCTACGCGGCGCTCCGCACCGGCGCCCACGACAGCGCCGTGGACGCCGCCGTGGGCGCGCTCATCCGTCGATTCTCCCCCGACCTCATCCACATCCACCACGTCCACGCCCTCTCCACCACCCTCCCCCTCCCCGTCCCGGCGGTGTGGACCCTCCACGATGCGTGGGCGTGGTGCGCGGCCGGCGGGCTGCTCCTCCGAGACGGCAAGCCGTGCGCCGGACCGGACGCCGGCTGCGCCGCCTGTGCGAGCGGGTGGGCGCGCGACACGCCGCGGCTGGCCACGGCGCTGCGGGTGGCGGGACGGGTGGGTCACCTGGTGCCGCCCGCCCGGCTGCACCAGGCCTGGAAGCGGCTCCCCGCCGCGTTCCGCGCCGGCGCCCTCGCGGGCGCCGCCCCGCCCCTCGGCGACGGCGACATCACCGCGCGCACCGCGGCGATGCGGGCCCTCGCCGCCCGTTGCGCCGCGCTGGTCACCGCCAGTCGATGGTTGGGCGCCGAGGCGACCCGACAGGGACTGGGCACCCCCACCTTCATCGAGCAGGGTCACGACCCCATCCCGAGCACCGCCACCGACGACGCCCCCTTCGTCTTCCTCGGCACCCTGGCCCCGCACAAGGGGCCCCATCTGGTGCAGGCGGCCTGGCAGGCGTCCGGCCTGGCCCGGCCCCTGCAGTTGTACGGCCCGCCCGGCCCCGACCCCGCCTACGCCGCGCGGCTGCCTCACCGCGGCGCCCTGGCCCCCGCCGACGTCGCGCGGGTCCTGGCCGGCGCGCGCGCGCTGGTGCTGGGTTCGCTGTGGCCGGAGAACGCGCCCTTGGTGATCCTCGAGGCGCGCGCCGCGGGCTGCCCGGTGATCGCGCCCGACATCGGCGGGATCCCCGAGTTCGTGCAGCCGGGTGTGGACGGTGCGCTGTACCCCCCGGGAGACCAGGACGCGCTCGTCGCCTGCCTGCGCGCGCTGGACGCCCGGCGGCCCACCCCCCGACCGCCGCCGACCATGGCGCGCCACCTCGACGCACTCGAAGCCCTCTACGCGCGCGTGGGTGGTTAGGACGAAGCCCATGTCCGAACGCCTGACGAACATCCACGACGAGATCAGCGACTTCCTCGTCCGGATGGACATCGACCCCGACCGGAACGCCGAAGGCTTCTACCTGCTGAAGTACGGGTCCACCGCGGTCATGATCTCGGTGTTCACCGAAGGGGAACGGACCTACGTGCGCATCGCGTCCACGGTCCTCGCCAACGTGCGCCCCAGCCTCGACCTGGTCACCCGAATCCTGCGCCTCAACACCGAGGTCCTCTTCGGCGCGTTCCTCCTCTTCGAGGACGACACGCTCTCGTTCACCCACACCCTGCTCGCCGACGATCTCGCGTTCGACACCTTCCAGCACGCCCTCGCCTACGTCGCGCGGGTGAGCGACGACCACGACGAGGCCCTGCAGATCATCGGCGGCGGCCTGCGGGTCGAGGACATCCTCGCCGAGTGAGGGTGCTCCACGTCGCCCACGGGTGGCCCCCCACCGCGCTCGGCGGCACCGAGCGGTACGCGGCTTGCCTCGTCGGGGCGCAGGCGGCCCTCGGCGCCACCACCCGGTCCTTCGGGCCGGGCGCGCCGGACTGGGAGCCTCCCCCGGCGCGCCGCGGCTTCCGCGCCAGCTGGGATCACCCCGAGGTCGATGCCGCCTTCCAGATGGCGATGGCCGAGTTCGCACCCGACGTCGTCCACTTCCACCACTTCAGCGGGCTCTCGCTCGCGCTGCCGCGGCTCTCGCGGCCGGCGCGCGTGGTGCTCACCCTGCACGACTATGCGATCCGCTGCGCCCGCGGCCAGCTCACCACCGGCACCGGCGCTACATGCGCCGGACCGTCACCGGCGCGGTGTGCCCGCTGCATCGCCCCCGCGGGCTGGGGCGGCCTCGCCGCACACCTCCCCTACGCCTCGGCGCAGCTCCGCGCCCGCGATCACGCGATCGACAGCCTCCTCACCGAGGTCGACCTGATTCTGAGCCCCTCGGCGCACCTCCCCCGGCGGTTGGGGGTGCGGGCCGAGGTCGAGCGGCTGCCGCTGCTGGAGCCCATCCCCCCGCGCGCCGAGCCCCGACCCGGGCCGGTCCGGTTCGGCTTCGTCGGCACCCTGGTCCCCACCAAGGGCGTGGATCGGGCCATCGCCGCCTTCGCCCGACTCCCCGCGGGCGCCGGCACGCTGACGATCATCGGTCCGAAGGCGACCTGGAACGGCACCACCGCCTGGGCGGATGCCCTGCCCCGCCCTCCCGGCGTGGTCTTCCTGGGCCCGATGTCGCCGGTCCCCTGGGCCGACCTCGACGTCCTGGTGTTTCCCTCGATCTGGGACGAGAACCACCCTCTCGTGCTGGTCGAGGCGTCGGCGGCCGGCGTGCGGGTGGTCGCGTCGGACGTCCCGGGGGCGCGCCTCGTGGCCCCCCACGCGCGCTTCTTCGCGCCCGGCTCGGTTCCGGGCCTGCACGCCGCCCTGGCCGCCGAGGTCCACCACGGGCGGGCCCGGGTCCCCCCGGTCGCGGCCCCGACCCCCGCCGACCACGCGGCACGCCTGCTCGAACGCTACGCGACCCTCCTCGGCCGGGCCGGGAATCCTCGCCGGCTGTGATACGTTCGAGGCTGCATGTGGATCCTCCTCTCCTCCGCCATCGCGGGCGAACTCGATTGCCGCCGCTGTTGTGAGAAAGCCGGGGTGGGAGAGTGCGAGGTTTCGCTCCGCGCCTACGGCCCCGAGTCCAAGCTGTCCCAGGATCGGGGCGGCTGGCGGGTGGACGGGGTGTACGTCATCGGCTGCGACGGCCGCGGGTGGTTCGACAACTCGCGGGTGGTCTACCTGATGGACGAGCCCCAGAGCGGCGAGCTCGCCATGCCCGAGTCCGATCCGGCGGCGATCGACTGCTTCCAGGTCGCCTGCGCACTGCCCCGTGATCTCACCCTCACGACGGCGTCCGGGCGGCGCGCCGTCCGGTCCACGGTGACCGGCGCCGCGCCCGATCGGATGGCCTACCGCCGCGCCCCCGGCGCAGTCGCGGGGGCGGCCACGATCCCCACCCCGGTGGTGTCGCCGTCCGGGGGTACGCCCACCGCGGCGGCGGTGACCGGGTCCGGCGGCGGCACCCAGGTGAACGGCTCTTCGGCGACGGTGGTGGTGATCGAGGGGCAGACGATCTACGCCCAGCGCACCCCGACGCCGGTGGTCACCCCCACCGCGGCGGCCCCCGCTTCGAGCTTGGCGACGGCGGTGGTGACCGACACCGAGCCCCCCGCACGGATCGCGATCGCGGTGGCGGTACCGGTCGCAGCGCCGGTTCCGGTCGCCGGTGGCGATGTCTTCGCCGCGGGCCTCCCACCCGACCCTCCGGCGGAGTGCTACGCGTCGGACGGCAACCGCGCCGCCGCGGGCCGGGCGCAAGTCATGGCGGGGGACGACCGCCGCATCCTGGGCGACCACATCGGCGCCGTCTCGGCATACCGGGCCGCGGTCACCCTGGACCAGTGCTCGGCCTACGGTTGGGTGGGGCTGGGCCAGAGCGCGCTCGCGCTCAACCGACCCGATCTGGCGACCCGCGCCCTCGTCAACGCGACACGGCTCATGCCCGCGCACTACGGCGCCTGGGTCGAGCTCGGCCGGGCCTACGAGGGCATCCAGCAGAAGGTCCGTGCCCACGCCGCCTACGAAGAGGCGCTCGCCCGGCAGCCCAACCACGCGGAAGCGAACGCGGGTTGGCGCCG
>JAYVAS010000030.1:0-23820 GCA_043750895.1 Pseudomonadota bacterium | reverse complement strand
CTCGGGCTCGCCGCGCATCTTCCTCAGGACCCGTCGCCATGAACCGGACCATCCTCGCGGTCACCAGCCTGTCCCTACGCGCCACCGTGGCGGCCTCCGCCCGGGCCGTCCAGGCCACCGTCCTCGAGGTCCAACCCGAGGCCCTCTCGTCGGCACTCGCCACCCACGAGATCGCCGTGGCGGTGGTCGACATCCTCCTCCCGCAGGGGATGGACCTGGTCCGCACGCTCCGCGAGGTGGCGCCCGATGTGCCGCTGATCGTGTTCACCGCCTGGTGGGGTCGTCCCCCGGAACGGGCCCTGGTGGAGGCGCGCGTCGTCGCCGCCCTCTTCCGCCCCGTGGACGAGAACGCCCTCACCGAGGTCCTCGGCACCCTGCTCCCCGAACCGAGCGAGGACCGGACCCCGCAATGGCGCGTGCTGGTGGTCGACGACGACGAGGTGGGTCTCAAGCTCATCCGGCTCCGCCTGACCGCGGCCGGGTTCGACGTCATCCCCGCTCGGAACGGCGAGCTCGGCTTCGCCGCCGCCCAGGCCCACCTGCCCGACGCGATCGTGTGCGACGTGCTCATGGCGCACCTCGACGGCTTCGGCTTCACCCAACGGGTCCGGCAGGACCCGGAGCTGGCCCACACCCCGGTGATCCTCATCACCGCCAATTACGTCGGCGCCCACAGCCAGCAGCTCGGCATCGACTGCGGCGCCGACGCCTACCTGGAGCGGTCCGCGACGCTGCGGGAGGTCATCGAGGCGCTCACTACGCTGCGCCAGAACCGAAGCCCGGTACGCCTGCTCCCCACCAGCACCGTCGACGACCGCCGGATGGAGAGCGCCCGCGACCTGCAGATCGACAAGCTCATCCGGGTGAACGTCACGCTGGGGCGGCGCCGTGCGCTTTCGGACACCGCGCTGGCGATCCTCGGCGCGACCGCGACGGCAATCGCCGTGTCGGGCAACCGGAAGCACATCCACGGCCACATCCTCCAGCTGTGCGTGGACAGCGGGGCCATCGTCCTCGCAGTGCTGTACCTCCGGAGGCCCGATGGGACCCTGTTCGTCGAGGGCGCGGCCGGAGAGGCCTTCATGCGCAGCCAGAGCATCCCCAAACCGGAGACGGTCACGGCGATGATCGCGGGGAGCCCCCCCACCTGCGAGGTGATCGCCCTCCCGGGCTCGATGGTGGCCGAGAGCGCGACGCGCGCCTTCCTGGTCGAGGCCAAGACCGCGTCCGCGCTCATCGTTCCGCTCCGGGTGGGCGGCGAGGACCTCGGCGTGTTGGTCCTCGGGAGCGACCTGAACGACATCGCGGCCCCCGACTGGCGCACCTTCGGCCGGACGCTGTCCAGCCAGCTGGCGCTCTCCTTGCTGTTGCTCATGCGCGCGCAGGAGCGGTGACGGACGGACGGCCGGAGGCCGACTGCGGCCCTCCCCCGGGCGACCCGCACAAGTTCGGACCCGCCAGACCGGGACGAATCGGCCATTCGACGGTTACCCTGGGTGCATGCAATGGACCTCCGTAGCGCTCGTGGCGGGCGATCACTGGATGACGGCGCTGGTCGCCAGCGAAGACCGCCGCGTGTTGGACATCGTGAACGACAAGGGCAGCGAGTACCTCTCCCTCGTGGAGGTCCGGCTCTACGTCTCGGCGGACCTCGCCGAGCCGGTCGCAACCCTCCCCAAGGCGATCGTCCCCAAGGCGAACATCACCTTTCTGATGATCACCGAAGAACGACACGAGGCCCCGCGGAAGCGCGCGAACTTCTTCGTCCGCAAGGACCACTACGAGGTGTTCGCCACCGTCCCGGGCTTCGAGGTGAAGGGCTACGTCCACCTCAACGCCCGGACGGACGGCCTCGCGTACCTGATCAAGCTCAACCGCGAGGGGGCCACCTTCTTCCCGGTCACCGACTCCTCCGTCTCCCAGATGGGTCCCTTCAGCGAGCCGTCGCACGCGCCAGTCACCCTGGTCAACAAGGCGCACCTCGACGTGTTCTACCTGTCCGACACCCTCACCCATCCGAGCTGAGCATGCCCGTGGATCCCAAGGAGTTCCGCCGCGCGCTGGGCTCGTTCGCGAGCGGCGTCACCGTCGTCGCGGCCGAGGTCGACGGTGCCATCCACGGCATGACGGCCTCCGCCTTCATCTCGGTGTCCATGGAGCCGCCGCTGGTGCTGGTCTCCGTGTCCCGGAAGGCCCACCTGCACCCGATCGTGGCGCAGGCGGGCGCCTACTCGGTGTCCATCCTCGGCGCCCATCAGGCCGCGATCTCGAACCACTTCGCCGGGCGCCCCAACCCCGAGCTGGACATCGCCTGGGCCCGCACCGACGCCGGCCAGCCGGTGTTGGCCGACGCGCTCACCACCCTGTCCTGCACGCTCGAACAGGCGATCGACGCCGGGGACCACACGCTCTACGTGGGGCGGGTGATGGGCGTCGACATCCGCGAGGGCGAGCCGCTCGCGTACTTCCGCGGCGGCTACCAGACGCTGCGCCCGCAGACCTGATCGGCGGCCGGTCGCGTCAGGGCGCGCGTTTCCCCGATCGCACCGGCTTCTTGTTCTCGGCCACGAGCCAGGTCTGCAGGGGCGCAAAGTAGGCGACCATCGCCCGGGTGGAGAGGTCCTCACCCGTCGCCTCCCGGAGCACCGTCCGCCAGTCCTGGGTCGCGCCCTTGGAGAGGATGCCCCTCAGGAAGTCACCGACCTCGACGCGGCCGTAGTAGTTGCAGGCGTGGGGATCCTCGTGGAGGATCTCGGTGCAGATGTGCTCGTGGAGTTGGTACTTCAGGACGGTCGCGATGGCGTAGTCGTAGTACCCGGCCGGATCGTCGTTGATGTGGGTCTTGGTGCAGGCGTCGCACAGCGTCGGATCGGTGAGCCGGTCCGCGGGCGGGACGACGTTCTGGTACTGCGTCACCATCGCCCACCAGCGGGACTGCCACTGCTCCGGGGGCAGGTCCTTCTCGTAGAGCTCGTATTCGAAGTGCGACATCACGCCGGCGGACCAGGGCACGAAGGCGACCGTGCGCTCCAGCGCGTCGACCAGCATGGCCTGGCGCGCGTCGATCTGGACGTCGGCGGGGAGGATCCCCTGTTGGTGGAGGTAGGGGGTCTGGGCGGCGGCGAGCGCGATGAGCTCACCGATCCCTTCGTGGAACGCCCGGTTCGCGCCCTGGCGCAGCACCGGCGGGACCTCAGGCCGGCTGTAGCTCTGGTAGTAGTAGACGTGGCCGAGCTCGTGGTGGGCGGTGAAGAACCACTGACTGTTGGCCTCGACGCTCATCAACGACCGGACGTCCTCGTTGAGGTCCACGTGCCATGCGGAGGCGTGGGAGTTCTTCGACCGCGTCGACCCGGCGGGCGTCGGGAAGAGGTCGGACTTCTCCCAGAAGCTCTGCGGCAGGGGGCGGAAGCCCATCGACACGTAGAAGCGCTCCGCTTGCTGCGTGATCCACTCGGGGGTGCGGCCCTCGAAGTAGGGGTCGAGATCGGCGCCGGCCACGAGCCCCGACCACTCCTGAGCCCACCGGTTGGGGTACCAGTGCGCCGGCACGGGCCCCTTGGGGAGCGGCTGACCGTAGCGCGTGGCGAGCTGACGGTTGGCCCAGATCCCCACCTCCCGGTAGAGCGGCGCCATGTCGGCGACGAACCCGTCGAGGAGCCCCATCATCTCGGGGACGGTCATGCCGTAGTCGGCGACCATGAGCCCAAAGTAGGAGGAGTACCCCATCTCGCGCGCCACCGCGTTTCGCAGGCGCTGCAGCTCCACCAGCCCCGGCTTGAGCGGCCGTCCGATCTCCTTGGACGCGGTCCACACCTGGAGCCGCTCCGCCGGATCCCGCGACTCCGCGAGCCAATCGTCGATGTCGTTGGCGGTCTTGGGCGCCGGGCAGGTGCCGTCCGGGTTCCGCGCGGTGAAGCAGTAGGTGAACCCGTCCATGATGGACGCCTGACGAGACTCGGCGGCGATGCGCGCGTTCACCAGGTCGGGGCGACCACCCGGGTTGGCGCCGGCGTTGAGCACGACGACCTCGAGCTGGCGGATCTGGAGCGGCGTCAGCTCGGCGCGGCGCCCCAACAGCCGGCTCGCGGTCCCGAACACCACCGGATCCCCGACGAACGCCGAGAACGCCTGCCCCGACGCGGTCCGGCCCCCCTCGTGGGCGGGCGTCACGTCGGTGGACGCGAGCCAGCTGGCCTCGGAGTCCACGGTCGCCAGCCGCTGGTAGAGCGAGTTGTAGACGTCCAGAAAGGCCTGGGCCTCGACCCGAACGCCACCCTCGGCCGCTACGGCGGCCCCCGCCACGACGAGCCCGAACCCCAGTAGCCAGCGACGCATCCGCACCTCGCGCGACGGCTATCCGGCCGTACTCCGCGCCGCGGAACCCGCACCCGCTGCAAGACGGTACGAAAGTCAAAAAAGTGTCGACACCCGCATGACGACTGCGGTACAGTCGCATCGCGAGCAGGCTTACAGCATGCGCGCGCTCTCCCCGAGGCACCCCTGCGACTCGCCACGATCTTCCGTACCAATCCGTGGACGGTCGCCGCTGCGACCGCCGGGGTAGGCCTGGTCGCGGTGCCGTTCTTCGCTCCCAGCGCGCGGGTCCAGGCACCGTCGGCCTACACCCCCGAGGCCCGGATCGCGGAGCTCGAGGCGGTGAACGCGGGGCTCCAACAGAAGCTCATGCGCTCCTTCACGGTGATCGACCGCACCACCGAGGCCGCCCACCGGACGGAAGCCCACCTCATCGAGGCGCTCGCCACCAACCGCGACAGCGTCGCCTACGCTCAGCAACTCGAAGCGGAGCTTCGGCTGCGCACGGGCTACGCGCCGTCCATCGAACGCTCGGCCCCTCCGGACGCCTACCGGTCCGACGCGAGCCAGGCGCCCAACGTCAGCGCCACCAGCGCCTGGTCCTCCGCCGGCAGCGTGGCCCCGGAGCTCCCCGACACCACGTTGACCCCCACCGTCATCACCCAATTCGTCGAAGTCGAGTCGGCCGACTCCAAGCGGGTGCGGGCGCGATTGGTGCGGAAGACGTGGGACGAGGTCGTGCAGCGGGCCGTCATCGGCGAATGTAAGGGCCGGACCGCCACCCGCTTCGACGCCTGTGCGGCGTCCATCGAAGGCAAGCTCGCCCCGTTCCAGGCCAAGGCCTCCCAGTGCATGGCCGGGAACTTCGGCGGCACCTTCTACCTGGAGGACGGCAACCGCCTCTCCACCCCTTCCAACGGCGTGTCGCTGGACCGCGGCATCGTGGTCTTCTGCGACCCGAACCTGAAGGACGGCGCGGTCAAGGACGACCACGGCTGAGCGGCCGGCGGTGCGGGACATGACCACGTGTGGTTGATGCTGCTGGCGTGCGCCGCGACCGGCGGGTCGACGGACCCTGAGGACCTCGTCTGCGTGTCGGTGGCCGACACCGCCCTGGGGAGCGACGAGCGTACGCCCAACGGCTACACCGCCGCCGACGCGGGCGCGCTGGTGACGCCGTTCGACGGGCCGATCCGCTGGACCAGCCACCCCGAGAGCGCGCTGCACCTGCTCCCCGTCGTCGACCTCGGCACCGCCCGCTTCGTCGACTACGAGGTCCCCGACGACACCGGCACGGTCGTCCCCGACCTGGGCTGTGCCGACGAGGTGGTCATGGACGGGACGCTCGCGCTCCGGACCGACGATGGGCTCTTGGACGAGCAGTGGTCGGTGCAGTTCGGGAGCACGAACGGCACCACGACCCGGGTGGTGCTCCGTGTAGACCCGGACGACCTGGGCGGTGCCTACGTCCCCGACGGAGGGTCGGACGCCTGGAGCCTGCTGGTGAACCCGGCCTGGACCACGACCGCCGCGTCCGGCGCGCTGATCCTCGAACCGCGGGACGACCCGTCGGTCGGCTATGTGACGGTCGCGGGTTGGTAGCCGGCTCGCGCCCGAGGCCCCATGCTGCTCCTGCTCCTCGCCTGTGTCGACGAACCCGCGCCGGTCGTACCCAACTGCACACTCGCGGCCTCGTCGATGCTGCCGCTGGACGAGACGTCCCCGATCGGCTTCCCGGCCCAGCGCATCGTCGATCTGGTGGCCGACGGGTCCGCGGACGTGAGCTACGCCGCGCACCCACCCTCGACAGTGAGCGTCACCCCCATTCTGGACGTACCCACCGCCCGCTTCGAGGACTACGAGGCCGCCGACGCGCCCGAGGGCACGTGCCTCGACCAGGTGGTGATCGACGGCCACTACACCTTCGCGACCGCCGACGGGCTCTTCGACGAGTCCGCCTACGTCCCGTTCACCTCCTGGGGCGGCGAGACCGTGGACGCATGGCTGACGCTGCCGCCCGAGCAGGTGGCGGGTGGCTACACCGTCACCGAGGTCGATCCCGGCGAATGGGACAGCATCCAGGTCTACGCGGGCTCCACCTGGGGCGAGACGGGCCAGGGAGGGGGGATCGCCCTCGAAGTGGCCGTGGGTGACGCCGATCCGAGCTTCGTCGACGTCGCGCGCTGGTAGACCCCGACGCGGGCCCGGCGCCCGCTGGTCAGGAAGGATCGCGCCGGATCCACGATTCGTTGCGCGGGGCGCCCCGGGCGGCGGAGGGACGCGGTAGAACGCTGGTCCGACCCTTGCATTCGCGGTCCCAGAGGCTCCATGCACGCCCTCCTCCTCGCCCTCGCCTGCTCCGGCTCCGGCTCCGACACCCTTCCCGACGGCACCGTCCCCATCGCGGCCTCCGACGTGCCGCCGGAGGACCGCTCCCTCACCTTCGCGTTTCGCCCACGTGGCGTCGACGGCGCCATCCCCAGCGAGCTCGCGCTGCACGCCAACCTGCCCCTTTTCCCCGAGCGGCTGTCCGGCAAGGCGCCGCCGGAAGGGACCACGCTGACCCTGAATCCGCCCGTCGAAGGCGAGCTGCTCGTGCTCGACCGCGCCACCCTGGTGTTCCGCCCCCTGGCGCCGTTCGCGCCGTCCACCACCTACCAGGTGCGCGTGGACGCGATCGGGACCGTGGGCAAGACCGAACCCGATTGGAAGAAGGACTGGCAGCCCCGGAGCGCGTCGTTCACCACCCCCGCGTTCGGACTGCTGCGGGGCGCCCTGGACGCCTGGGACCCCAAGAAGGCGCGGGCCGAGGTGCGCCTCACCTTCGCCGGTCCCGTCGACGCCGGGTCGGTGGGCGACCGCCTGACCGTGGTCCGGGACGGCGACTACCTGCGCGTCCGGCAGGTCCTCGCCGGCGCCACCCCCGAAGAGGTCCGGCTCGTGCTCGAGGACCCCGGGCTCCGGAGCGCCAAGGGCGGCGGGCTGGAGTTGGACGTGGCAGCGGGGGTCCCGCTCGCCAGCGGCGTCGACCTCGTCGCGCCGGCGGGGAGCGTGTCGGTCCCCCTCGTCGACACCCCCTCCCCGGTGATCATCCGCACCGCCAAGGTGCGGGAGGGCGCGAACGGTTTCTACGTGGACGTGTACTGCGACGACGGCGCCGTCCCCACCAAACGGTGGTGGTGGGATCGGGACGGCTGGGAGGACTGGCAGGTGTCCACCCGCTGCGCGCTCTCCCCCGACTCCGTCGGCGCGGTGCACCTGAGCGGCGCCGGGGCACTCGAGGTCACGCCGTCGGACGGCGGCTTCCGCGTGTTCGGCGAACTCCCCTTCGGTCCGACCACGCTGCGCATCGACGCCGGGGCCCGCACCGTCGACGGTGGGGTGTTGCCGGCCACCTTCGAGCGCGCCCTGGAGGTCCCGCATCGGGACGCCACGGTCGGCTTCGTCTCCACCGGTCGGTACCTGCCCCGGTCCGCCTGGAAGAACCTCGCCTTCCACCACACCAACGTCGCCGACGTGGAGGTCGAGGTACGCCACGTCCCCTCCGAGAACCTGGTGTTCTGGCTTGCGGGCAGCGAGGGCGCTGACGAGCGCACCTCCGACGTCGTGGCGCGCACGCGCCTCGCGGTGTCGAGCCCCATGGACGCCTCGGTCACGAGCTACCTCGACGTGGCGTCTCTCGTCCCCGACGCCCGGTCCGGCGTCTACCAGATCCGGATCTCCGAGGTCCACCCGGAGGACGAGGTCGACGCGGAGGACACCGACGCCGAGCCCGCCGACACCGGGAGCGGGTGGCACGGGGGCGGGCGCAGCGCCGAAGCGACCACCGCGGCCCGCCTCGTTCTGACCGACATGCACCTCCTCGCGAAGATCGACGGCCCGGTGGGCGATCGCCCCTGGGGCGAGAAGGTCCACGTGTGGACGGTGGACGTCCACCACAACGGGCCGCTCGCCGACGTCGACGTCTCCCTGGTACGCCCCAGCGGCAAGACCGTCGGCACCTGCCGCACCGACCGGCAGGGTGGCTGCGTGATCGACGTCCCCACCGATCCGCTCGACCCGACCGAGCCCTTGGCGCTGGTGGCCCGCAAGGGTGAGGACCTCACCTACCTCGCGTTCAAGGACCTCGAGCTCGGCGTCGCCGATGCGGGCGGGGAACGCGGCGGCACCAGCCCCGCCCACCGCGCGGCGGTCTGGACCGATCGCGGCGTCTACCGTCCAGGCGATGTGGCGCACGTCGGCGTCCTCGTCCGTGACCGAGAGCACCACGCCCCCACCGGCGCCCTCCCGGTGCTGGTGCGGGCCTTCGACCCCCGCGGCAAGGAGCTGCGTCGCCAGGTGGTGGACACCAACGAGGCCGGGATGCTGGCCGTCGACATCCCCTTCGCGGGCTACGCGAGCACCGGGCACTACCGCGTCAGCGCCGAGGTGGGCGGGCTCCCCGTGGGAGACACCAGCTTCCAGGTCGAGGAGTTCGTCCCCGAGCGGCTCCGGGTGGAGGCCCGCGCCCGGACGGCGGCCTTGCGCCTCGGGGATCCCATGCGTGTCGACGTCGAAGCCGGCTGGCTCTTCGGCGGATCCGCGGCCGGTCAGGCGGTCGAGCTGAGCTGCACCATCGAAACGTCCGAGTTCAAACCTGCGAAGAGCGCGGACTACCACTACGGACCCGCCCGCCTCGACGGCGAGCCCTCCCCCGAGCCCCTCACCCTCGGCACCGCCACCGGGACCCTCGACGCCGAAGGGCGCGCCGCGCTCGCCTGCCCGGCCCCGAGCGCCGCCCGCGGCGTCGACGGCCCATCCACGCTCGTGGCCCGCGCCGCGGTCTACGAGGGCTCCAGCGGACGAACCACCGTGGCCACCGCGCGCGCCGCGGTGCACCCCGACCGCAGCTACCCCGGCCTCAAGGCCTCCGCGGACCGCCTCGACGCCGGGAAGCCGGTGGTCATCTCGGGCGTGGTCGTCGGATGGGACGGCGCGCCCGTCTCCGGCACCACCCCGGTCAAGGTCGAGGTGTTCCGCATCGAGAGCGAGGTCGGCTACGTCTGGAACGTCGCCTCGTCCACCAGCGAGTACCGGCGCATGTTGCGGCGCGCCCGCGACAGCACGCCCGCGGTCGAGGCCAACGGCGGCACCTTCTCCCTCACCCTGGAGCCCAAGGACGCCGACGCCGCCGGCTACCTGGTGAGCGCCGTCGTCGGCGCCGCCCGCACCGAGCTCTACCTGCCCATGAACGGGCAGCGCTGGTGGTGGACGTCCCTCGACGGCGACGTGGACCAGACCCCTCGCCCCCTCGCCCCCGCGCACCTGGCCGTCTCGGTCCCCGACCTGGTGAAGGTGGGCCAGGCATCCCAGGTCAGCGTCACCGCCCCCTACGGCGGACGCCTGTTGTGGACCATGGAGTCACAGGGCGTGATCCGCTCGGAGTGGAAGGACGCGACCGCCGGCGTCAACACCTGGTCGGTCGCGGTGCCCGCGTTCGTGCCCAACGTCTACGTCTCCGCCCTCCTGCTGAAGGACCCTCACCTGGAGTCCGCCGCCGCCTTCCTGCCCGACCGCGCGTTCGGGGTCGCGTCGATGAAGGTGGAGCCCACGGACTACGTCATGCCGGTCACCCTCACCGTGCCCGCGGAGGCCCGCCCCAACACCCCGCTGCAGGTGGTGGTGGACGTCGGGCCGCAGTCGAGCCCGACGTGGGCCTCGGTCTACGTGGTGGACGAGGGCATCCTCTCGCTCACCGGCTTCGACGCCCCGGACCCGGCCGACGCCCTCTTCGCCCGGCAGGCCCTCGGTGTGCGCAGCTTCGAGACCGTCGGCTGGACCCTGCTCTCCCGTCCCGCCTCCACCGGTCGCCGCACCGGCGGCGACGCCGCGGGTAGCCTGGGGCGGGTGCAGATGGTGAAGCCGGTCGCCTTGTGGTCCGGCCTCATCGGCATCCCGAAGACCGGCAAGACCACCCTCAACTTCGGCCTCCCCGCCTACCGCGGCTCGCTGCGGGTGATGGCGGTGGTGGCCAGCGCGACGCGCATGGGCCATGCCGCCGCCTCCGTCGTCGTGCGCGAGCCGCTGGTCCTCCAGACCACTGCCCCGCGCTTCCTCCTGACCGGGGACCGCGCCCTGATCCCGGTCGAGGTCAGCAACCAGAGCGGCGCCGCCCAGAACGTCCAGGTCAGCCTCGAGGTCCAGTCCCAGGGGAGCCCCGTGGACGCCGCCTACGTGAACCTGTCCGGTCAGGGTCCGCGCCCGTCGGCTACCCTCGGCGGCGGATCGTCCGGGTTGTTGCGCCTCGCGGCGGGCGCCCGCGGCACCCTGGTGTTCCAGGTCGCGGCCGCCGAGCCCGGCGCCGTCACCCTGCGGGTGAACGCCAAGGCGGGCGCGCTGAGCTCCAGCGAGATCCTCGACGTCCCGGTCATCGCCGCCGCCCCGGAGCTGCGCCGGACGATGTCGATGGCCCTCGGAGGCGACGCCGACCTGTCGGCGGCCGTGTCGGGCTGGGTGGACGGGACGGATCGGTCGACGGTCTGGATCACCCGCAACCCCTACGGCGCCGCGATGACCCACCTGCGCGAGCTGCTCCGCTACCCGCACGGGTGCATCGAGCAGACCACGTCCAGCGCGCGGCCGCTGCTCTACGTCAAGACCCTCGCGCCCGAGCTGACCCCTGACCTCTTCCTGACGCGGCGCCTCGAAGAGATGGTGCAGTACGGCATCGACCGGGTCGCGAGCATGCAGACCGCCCGGGGCGGGTTCAGCTACTGGCCGGGCAGCACCGAGCCCAACCTCTGGGGCACGGTCTACGCCACCCAGTTCCTCATGGACGCCCGGGACGCCGGCTACCCGGTCTCGGTCGCGCTCACCGACGACGCCATCGGCTACCTCGGCCGCGAAGCCTCCGCGAACCGCAGCGACTGGGCGGCGAGCGAGCCCTACGCCCTCTACCTGCTCGCCCGCGCCGGCAAGGCCCGCAACGCCCAGGCCACCCAGGCGCTGCGGCAGCTCCCGGACTCCGCCCTCGCCGAACAGCGGTACCTGCTCCAGGCCGCCCTCTGGCAGGGCGGGGACCGGGTGTGGGAGAAGGACCTCCGCTCCCCGCCCACCAGCTTCCGGGCCGGCCGGGACCACCGGACCTACAGCAGCGACCTCCGGCAGATGGGGCTCATCCTGTCCGTGTACCGGGACCTGTTCGGCAACGACCGCGGTGGGGACGCGCTCGCCGCCAAGGTGGCGGCCGGCCTCGCCCAGCAGGACGGCTGGCGCTACACCACCCAGGAGATCGCCTGGGGGCTAACCGGGCTCGCCCGCTCCATCCCCGACGGCCCGGTCGACGTCGAGCCGATCGTCACCACCGCCGCCGGTCCGGTGCGCGGCACCAAGGGCCCCACCGGGTGGACCTGGCTGTTCCGCGACATGGGCGGCGAGACGCTGCGCGCCTCCGGTCCGGGCCTCACCGCGGTCATCACCACCGAGGGCAACCGCACCGACGGCGCGCCCGCCGGAGGCTCGGGCCTCCGCCTCACCCGCGAGTGGCTCGGCCCGGACGGTACGGCGATCACCGGCCCCGTCCCGCTGGGGCTGCCGGTCTACGTGCGGCTCACGCTCCAGAACGTGGGCGGCGCACGCGTCGAGGACGTCGCGCTCACCGACCGCGTCCCCGCCGGCTTCGAGATCGAGAACCCCCGCCTCGGGCGCGGCAGCATCCCCGACTGGGCCGACCCCGACAGCGTCTGGGAGGTCGACTCCCTCGACCTGCGCGACGACCGCCTGTCCGCGTTCGGCGGGCTCGACGCCGGTCAGACCGTCACCGTGGTGTACGGCGTGCGCGCGGTGACCGCCGGCGAGTTCACCTCCCCCGAGGCCTACGCGGTGGAGATGTACGATCCCAGCGTCTGGGCGCGGGTCACCGGCGGCCGGCTGCGCATCGACGGGCGGTGGGCCGGGAGCGTGCTGTAACGGCCATGCCCGGTTGGCTCGCCCGACTGGTCGCCGCCGCGTGGGCCGCGCTGGCGGCCGTCTGGGCGGCGGCCTGGATCGTCCCGCTCCCCGAGCGGCTCTCCCTGGCCCACTCCGTCGAAGTGCTGTGGGCCGACGGCACCACCGCGCACGTGTTTTTGTCCCCCGACGAGAAGTGGCGGATCGGCGTCGACCTCGATCGGGTCGACCCCGCCTACCTCGACGCCCTCGTGCGCCTCGAGGACGGGCGCTACTGGTGGCACACCGGGGTGGACGGTCCCGCGGTGCTCCGGGCCGCCGCCCAGGATCTGCTCGCCCGCGAGGTGGTGTCGGGCGCGTCGACCATCACCATGCAGCTCGCCCGGCTGCTCGAACCCCGGCCGCGCACGCTCCGCAGCAAGCTCATCGAGGCCATGCGCGCCGTCCAGCTCGAGATCCGGTTCAGCAAGCGGGAGATCCTCAGCGCCTACCTCACCTTCCTCCCCTACGGCCGGAACGTGGAGGGACTGGCGACAGCGTCGTTGTGGACCTTCGGGCACGCGCCCGGCCAGCTCTCCCCGGCCGAGATCAGCGCCCTCCTCGCCGTGCCGCAGGACCCCAACGCGCGCTACCCCGCGCCCGCCCACGTCGCGGCCCTGACCGCGGCGCGAAACCGCGTGGCGGCGCGCCTCTACCCGCCGGCGACCGTCGAGGAGGTGGTCAACACCCCCACCCCGAGCCGGGTCACCGCCGTCCCCCGCGACCTCCCCCACGCCGGGCCGTGGATGCGGTCCCAGACCGTCGGCGCCCGGACCATCCGCACCACCCTCGACCGCGGCACCCAGCGCATCCTCGACCGCACCCTCGACAGCGCCCGCGCCTCGCTGCAGGCCCGGGGCATCTACAACGCCGCCGCCGTCGTGGTCGACCCGACCACGGGCGTCATCCTCGCGCTCGCCGGCAACCTGGATCGGGAGGACCGCCTGCACGGCGGCTCGCTCGTCGCCCTCGACGTCCCGCGCTCGCCGGGCTCGACCCTCAAGCCGCTCCTCTACGCCGCAGCCCTCGACCGGGGGCTCATCCTGCCCTCCGGCCTCGTGCCCGACGTTCCCGCGAGCTGGGCGGGCTACCGCCCCCAGAACTACGACGGCACCTGGAGCGGAATGGTGAGCATGGAGGACGCGCTCTCCCGATCGCTCAACGTGCCCTTCGTCTCCCTCCTGGGCCGCTTCGATGTCGACCCCTTCCTCGCCCTGCTCCGCGAAGGGGGCGCCTCCCACCTGGATCCCCGACCCGGCCGGTACGGGCTGGCCCTCGTGGCGGGCGGCATCGAGCTGAGCCCGCTGGAGGTGACCGGCCTCTACAGCGCGCTCGTGACCGACGGTCGGGCCCGGGTGCTCCGCTGGCGTCCCGAGGCGGGGGCAATCGCGCCCCGACCGCTGGTCTCGGCGGGCGCGGCGTGGTTGACCCGGCGCGGGCTGCGGCTTCGGGATCGCCCCGACTTCCCGCGCCGCGCGACCGTCGCCCGCGTGCCGGCCGAGCTGGTGTGGAAGACGGGCACGTCCTTCGGGAACCGGGACGCGTGGGCGGTGGGCGCCGGGGAGCGCCGGCTGGCCACGATCTGGCTCGGCAACCTCGATCAGTCGGCATCCGCGCACCTCGTGGGCGCCGAGGCCGCCGCGCCCCTGCTGTTCGACCTGCTCGAAGGCCTGCACGACGGCCGGTCCACGCCCGACCGCGCGCCCCCCGAGGTGCAGCCGGTCGACGTCTGCGCCCTCTCCGGCGCCCTCCCCGGGCCGTCGTGCCCGCTCACCCGACCCGCCCTCGCTCTGCCGGCCACCCTCCCCCCCGGGACCTGCGCGCTCCACACCACGGTAGACGTCGACCCCGTCACCGGCCTGCGGGTGACCCCCACCTGCGCCGACCGGTATGCGTCCCACCCCCAGACCGTCGTGGTGTGGCCGGCGGGCGTCCGGCGGTGGCTCGGCGCCCGCTTCGGGGACGTGCCCGATCTGCCCGACCTGGCCCCGGGCTGCGCGCCGCCGACGGCCCGGGCGGCGCCGCGGATCCGCTCTCCCGGGGTCGATCAGATCGCCGTCCTCATCCCCGGCGTACCCGCCGATCAGCAGGAGATCCCCTTCGAAGCCGACGCCGACGCCTCGGCCCAGCTCTCCTGGTTCGTCGACGGGGAGTTCGTCGGTCGCGCGTCCGCGGACGAACGGGTGTGGTGGGTGCCGCGGGTCGGGTCCCATCTGGTGGTGGTGATGGACGAGTCTGGGCTGATGCGTAAACAGTCCCTGACCGTCCGATGACGTGCGCGTGTGCACCGATTCGGCTATAAACGCGGCCCCGCCGGCCACCTGCGGCCCGGGCACTCCCCCCAAGAGGTCTCTGCGATGAACGCTGCGCTCGCGTCCTGGGTCTCCGAAGTTGAAGCTCTCTGTCAGCCGGATCGTGTGGTCTGGTGCGACGGGTCTGATGCCGAGTACGACCGTCTGATCCAGGAGATGCTGGCCGACGGCACGCTCATCAAGCTCAACGAGAGCGCGCACCCGGGCTCCTACCTGCACCGCAGCCACCCCTCAGACGTGGCCCGCACCGAGCACCTCACCTTCATCTGCACCGACACCGCCGAAGAAGCCGGCCCGAACAACAACTGGCTCCCCCCAGCGGACGCCCGGGCCCGGATGACCCCGCTGTTCGCGGGCGCGATGAAGGGCCGCACCATGTACGTGGTGCCCTACGTCATGGGTCCGGCCAGCTCGCCCTACGCGCGCGCCGGCGTCGAGATCACCGACAGCGCCTACGTCGTGGTCAACATGCGCATCATGACCCGCATGGGCAAGATCGCGCTGGATCGTATCGGGGACTCCCCCAACTTCGTGCGCGGCCTGCACTCGCTGGGCGACTTGTCCCCCGACCGCCGCCTCATCGCCCACTTCCCGCAGGACCGCCTGATCTGGTCGGTCGGCTCGGGCTACGGCGGCAACGCCCTGCTCGGGAAGAAGTGCCACGCGCTCCGCATCGCCTCCACCCAGGGTCGGGACGAGGGCTGGCTGGCCGAGCACATGCTCATCCTCGGCCTCGAGTCCCCCCAGGGCGACGTCATGTACATGGCGGCGGCGTTCCCGTCGGCCTGCGGCAAGACCAACCTCGCGATGCTCATCGCCCCCGCCTCGCAGGAAGGGTGGAAGGTCTGGACGGTGGGAGACGACATCGCGTGGATGCACGCCGGCGAAGACGGCCGCCTCTGGGCCATCAACCCCGAAGCGGGCTTCTTCGGGGTCGCGCCCGGCACCTCGTTGCGGACCAACCCCAACGCCATCCACTCGCTCGCCAAGAACACCATCTACACCAACGTCGCGCTCAAGCCCGACGGTACGGTGTGGTGGGAAGGCAAGGGCGGTGAGGTCCCGTCCGGCATGCTCGACTGGAAGGGCAACCCCTTCACCGCGGGCAACGGCGACGCCGCCCACCCCAACAGCCGGTTCACCGTCCCGGCGGCGCAGTGCCCCAACATCTCCCCCAAGTTCGACGACCCCAAGGGCGTGCCCATCGACGTCATCGTGTTCGGCGGTCGCCGCGCCAAGGTGGCCCCGCTGGTCATGGAGGCCCGCGACTGGAACCACGGCGTCTACGTCGGCGCCTCCGTGGCGTCCGAGACCACCGCGGCCGCCACCGGCGCGGTGGGCGTGGTCCGGCGCGACCCGATGGCGATGAAGCCCTTCTGTGGCTACAACATGGGCACCTACTTCGGGCACTGGCTGGACATGGGCAAGCGCCTGACCCGGCCGCCCCGCATCTTCCACGTGAACTGGTTCCGGAAAGACGAAGACGGGAAGTTCATCTGGCCCGGCTACGGCGAGAACCTCCGGGTGCTGCGGTGGATGCGCGCGCGGGTCCGGGGCGAGGCCGCGGCCATCGAGACCCCCATCGGCTTCGTGCCCGCTTCGGGCGGAATCGACCTCGCCGGGCTCGAAAACGTCGACCTCTCCGCGCTGCTCTCGGTGGACGTCTCCGAGTGGAAGAAGGAGCTCGAGTCGCAGAGCGCGTTCTTCGCCGAGTTCGGAAGCGCGATGCCCAAGGGCATCCTCGACGAGCACGCCCGCGTCGCCCAGCGGCTCGACGGCGTCGCCGCCAAGTAGCGGCCCTTGGCCGAGGAGACGTCCCCCCCCGACGCCCCCTGGTGGCGGCAGCTCGTCGTCCTCGGCTTCCTCTTCGGCCTCGGCTTCCTGATCGTCCGCACCCACGTGCGCATCGATGATCGGTGGGGCTTCTCCATGTTCCGGGACATCACGGTGCTCACCGCCGACTACCGGTGGGAGTACCCGGACGGCCGCACGACGGCGGTGAAGTTCGACGGGGTCCTCTACGGCGACGCGCGGATGATGGTCAGCCGTCGCCGCCCCCTCGATTGGGTGCTCGGCATGGGCGCGTACCGCGACATGGCCCGGGAGGTCGTCAACCACCTCGGGGAGACCCAGCTCCCCGAAGGCGCCACCGGCGTCGCGGTGGCGGTCCGTTGGCGGATGTGGAACCAGGGTCCGTGGACGGACGAGACGATCCGGTGGCCGGAGTGATCCAACGCTGGAACCAGTTCTGGTTCGCGCCCGGCCAGACCCACCTGGTCTGCATGGTGCGGATCTGGTACGGCGTGTGGCTCTTCTGCAAGAAGATCGGGCTGTGGGGCCTCCACGACTGGGCGGACTGGAACCTCCGTTTCCCCCGCTACACTGCCTGGAAGACCGACCAGCTCATCTCCACCGGCTTCCGCGCCCCGGTCCCCGGCTTCGGCTGGATCCCCGACCCCTCCCTGGGGTTCGTCCAGGCGGTGGACACCTTCCAGATGTACGGCGCGGTGCTGGTCGCCCTGGGCCTCTTCACGCCGGTCATCGTCCCCCTCATCGCCGCGAGCATCCTCTACCAGCACGTGCTCTCGCAGTTCAGCTACGTGCACCACGTCAACGTGTACACGGCCGTCTTCCTGGTGCTGGCCTTCGCCCGCGCGGGCGACCACTACAGCCTCGACGCGCTGCTCTTCCGGCGCGGTCGCCCGCCGCCCGTCCGCCGGGTCACGAGCCTGCGCGCGCTCCAGGTGCTCGTCTCGGCCATCTACCTGTCGACCGCCTACGGCAAGCTGAACCAAGGCTGGTTCGACGGCACGATGATGCGCCTGCTCCACGACAACGACCACTTCAAGGGGCCGTTAGCGGAGACGATCTGGTCCCTCACCGGACCGCGCTTCCTGTGTCACGTCACCCTCTTCTCCGAGAGCCTGTGCGCGTTCGGGTTCTGGATTCCCCAGCTCCGGCTCTTGACCACCCTGTCGGGGATGGGTCTCCACACCGGCATCGACCTGCTGATGCCGGTCACCACCTTCTCGTACCAGATGATGTCGCTCTACGTGATCTTCCTCGACCCGGTGCCGGGGCGCACCCGCGCCGTGCTGCCCGCGGCGTGGTGGCACGCGCGGTGGCCGCTGCGGGCGCTCAACTGGCTGGACCGGGTCTCGTGGGCCCAGGGGGATCGCTTCCTGGTGACGACCGCGGACGGTCGCGCGCTAGGCGGAGTCCGCGGCTTCCTCGAGATCCTGCTCCGTCTCCCGGCCACCTTCCCGCTCGCCTTCGTCCTGCTGCTTCCGCGCACCCTGTGGGGGATCAGAACCAGACGCACGACGCCGCGCTCAGGAAGCTGAGCGCCGTGACCTCGGCTCCGGTCCAATACCCGCTGCCGACGGTGTACCCGTAGTTGTACCAGTCGGCGTAGCCGCCGTCGCGGAGCCGGACCTCGTCGTAGTAGTAGAGCGTCTGGTAGTTGAAGTAGATCGACTCGGCGCAGGTGGTGGCGGCGCGGTCGATGAACCCCTGGAGGTACATCGCGAGGTCGCAGTCCTCGCAGTAGTTGGTCGCCGTGGGCTCGGCGGTCACCGACCAGACCGTGTCGCAGTCCGCACCACCGGCTTCGAGCCACGGGTCGTTGGCGAAGAGGGTCCAGTGCAACTGGCCTGACCACCCGGCGGTCCGATCCCCCTCCAGCGCGACCCACCAGTACCCCTTGGCGCCGATGTGCTCCTCCCCGTAGTAGGTCGTGCAGCGCGTGGCGTCCGGGTCCATCTGCTCGGACACGTCGGGCATCGCGCCCGGGTCGGTGTCGGTGTCCGCGTCGGTGTCGGTGTCGCTGTCGGTGTCCGCGTCGGTGTCCGTGTCGGCGTCCACGTCGGCGTCGGACTCGGTCACGACGTCGGTGTCCTCCTCGTCGAGCTTGACCCCGGTGGACGTACAGGCGGCGAGCAGGAGGGCGATAGAAAGTTGAGAGGTCATGGGTTGATCGTACATGATCGCGGGCCTCCGTGCGGGGGGGTGCGGCGCCGCCTCCGCCTCACGCCCGCGACAGGTAGTTCTCGGGCACGAACACGTTGCGGACCTTGAACGGCGCCGGCGACTCGATCATCAAGCGCACACGGAGCGCAAAAGTACGCGCGGGAAACACGAAGAACGGCGTCGGACTGCCGGTGCGGCCCACCCACTCCGGAGGCTCCACGCCCCGCTCCCGACAGACCGCGCTGGCGATGGCGGCCACGAGCCCCTCCATCGGCCCGTCGGCCGAGGAGCCGGGCACCAACGAGGCCGCGAGGCTCTCCGCGGGTATGCGCCGGAGGTCGTCGAGGAAACCGTTGATGTAGAGCTGGAAGTGCTCCGGGTCGGCGCGGCAGGCGTCGAGGAGCTCAGGGACGGACATCGAACAACTCCTCCACGAGCAGCTGCGAGCGGATCGCCAGCCGATCCGCGGGATAGTAGGACTCCACCACCGCGAGCACCGACGCCGCGTCCGACAAGCCGAGGTGGCCGGCGAGGAAGCGGATGTCGCCGGCGTCCGCGAACACCAGGCACATCACCGCTCCGCCGACCAGATACAGCTCGGCGCGCTGATCCAGGGCCGCCAGCCGAGCATTGAGCGCCGCAAGGGCGGATTCGATGGTCGCGGCGTCGAGCAGAAGCACGCCGAATCGTACCCCGACGCCAGACCCGCCGCCTCCCGGTCGCCCCGTGACGATACGTCCCCCGCCCCGCGAGGGGTTGCCTCGACCCCACCATTGGCCCTAAGGTGGCGCGATGCAATTCTTCGGCGCCGGTAAACGCACCACCCTCGAGAAGATCAGCGCGGGGGCCTGGCGCACGCCCGAGGAGCGGGACGCCATGATCCTCGCCGCCCGGGAGCTCGGACTGAAGGCGATCGAGGCCGTCCCGCTCATCCTCAACTCCGACGCCGCGGTCCGCCAGCTCGGCGCCGACGTGTTCCTCACCCGCGCCGACGGCGTCGCGGTCGGCGAGCTGCTCGACCGCACCCAGTCGGAGGCGCCCCACATCAAGGGCTACGCGAGCCGGGTGCTGCTCCGCCTCGGGCCGGACGTGGCCCAACGCACCCTCGACGGGCTGCTCTCCGACAAGTCGCCGGTTCGGAAGCGGCAGGCCTGGGAGCTGTACGCCCAGCTCTCCGGAGAGTGGCGCAGCCGCTATTTCGACAAGGCGATGGCCGAGTCCCCCCCGGCGCTGCGCGCCCCCATCCTCCAGCGCGCCCTCCAGGAGCGGGGCGCCCCGGCGCTCGTCGATGCGCTGCTGGGCCTCGCCAACGACGCCGATGCGCGGTTGGCCGGCATCGCGCTCGAGGCCGTGTCCAAGGTCCCCGACCCGCGGCTGCTCGAGCTGATGCTCCTGCGCCTCTCGGGCGGCGACGCCATCGCCCGCGACCTCGCCCGCTCCTGGCTGCACGCCCAGGCGGTGGCCGATCCGGCGGCGATGCGGGGCAAGCTCATCGATCTGCTGGCCTCGGGGGAGGACGGCGCCCGCCACGCGTGCGTGGACATCGTGCTCGGCACCGGGGACCCGAAGGAGGTCCTGGTCGAGATCCTGATGTACTCGCGCAACCTCGTGGGGTGGCTGCGGGACCGGATCCTCGAGACCCTCCGCACCTTCGGCGACGCGGTCTTCAAGCCCGCCGTGTCCCTGCTCCAGCACCCGGACCCCGAGGTTCGGACCGCCGCCCTGGTGCTCGCCGAGAACTTCGCCGACATCCGACTCCTCACCCCGCTCTGCGGCATGCTCAAGGACGAGGACTGGTGGCTGCGCATCACCGCCTGTGACGCCCTGGGTCGGCTCAAGGACGAGCGCGCGGTCCCCTCCCTCGTCGCCGCGCTCGAAGACGACGAAGCCCGCTGGGCCGCCATCGACGCCCTCGCCGCGATCGGCTCGGCCGCGGCGCTCAAGCCGCTCGCAGGTATCCTCCGCGACCCCCGCCCCGAGGTGCGGGTGGAGGTCGTCCGGGCCTTCGCGCGCTTCGCGGACCCGCGGCTGGTCTCGGTGCTCGCCCAGCTCAAGGAGAAGGACCCTTCGTCCGACGTGCGGGCCCGCGCCGGGGAGGCCCTGCGGGACCTACAGGGGCGCCTGAACCTCCCCGTGGACGCCGCCGATCGTCCCCTCACCTCCAGCACCGAACGTCTCACCCGCCCCATCGACCGCCTGCTCGCGCGCATCCGCGACGAAGGCGCCAGCGACCTGCACATCACCGTCGACGAACCCCCGTTCGTGCGCCGACTCGGCGTGCTGCATCGGCTCGAGGGTGTCGCCCCGCTGAGCGCCGCCCGCACCGAGGAGGCCCTCCTCTCCATCCTCTCCGACCGGCAGCGCGAAGAGCTGCTCCGCGTCGGGGAGCTGGACCTCTGCCACGCCATCCCCGAGATCGGCCGCTACCGCGTCAACATGTTCCAACAGCGGCGGGGGTGGTGCGCGTCGTTCCGCGTGATCCCCAACGTTCCGCCCACCTTCGCCGAGCTCCGCCTTCCCGCGCGGCTCACCGAGCTGCTCGACTACCACCAGGGCATCATCCTCATCACCGGACCGGCCGGGTGCGGCAAGAGCACCACCCTGGCGGCGATCGTGAACCTGATCAACGAGACGAAGTCGGACCACGTGGTCACCCTCGAAGACCCCATCGAGTTCGTCCACCCGGTCAAGTCGGCGCTGGTGAACCAGCGGGAGGTCGGCACCCACACCAGCTCCTTCGCGCGCGCCCTCCGCGCGGCGCTGCGCGAGGACCCCGACGTCATCATCGTCGGCGAGATGCGGGACACCGAGACCATCCGCCTCGCGCTGACGGCGGCCGAGACCGGCCACCTCGTGGTCGGCACGCTCCACACCACCAGCGCCATCTCCACCGTGGACCGTATGGTGAAGAGCTTCCCCCCGGAGGAGCAGCCCCAGGTGCGCATGGCGCTGTCCGAGTCCCTCAAGTATGTCGTCTGCCAGTCGCTGTTGCCCCGAAAGGACGGCCTCGGCCGGGTGGCGGTGTTCGAGGTGTTGAAGGGCACCATCCCGGTGGGGAACCTGATTCGGGAGAACAAGACCTTCCAGCTCCCGAGCATGATGCAGATCGGGCGCGCGGTGGGCATGCAGACCGTGGACCAGGCCCTCCTCGAGCTGGTCCAGGCCGACCTCATCACCCCCGAGGCGGCGTGGCGGCGCGCCGAGAAACCCGACAACTTCGAGTCGCTCTGCGACCCGGCCTTCCTCCGGGAGAAGGGGGTGGAGGCGTGAGCAACCGGATCGACCGTTTCCTGCGCCTCATGAACGACCGCGGCGCCTCCGACCTCCACCTCTCGGTGGGCCGGCCGCCCATCTTCCGGCTGTCGGGCCGCATGGAGCCCATCCGCTTCCGCATCCTCGACGACCGCGACTACGAGTCGTTCCTGCAGCCCATCGCCCCCCCCCACCTCTGGCAGCAGTACGTCACCGAGGGGGACGCCGACTTCGCGTACGAGGTTCCGGGTCTGGCCCGCTTCCGGGTCAACATGTTCCGCCAGCAGCGCGGCATGGGGGCGGTCTTCCGGATCATCCCCACCAAGCTCATGACCATCGAGCAGCTCGGGCTGCCGCCCAGCGTGCGGAAGCTCACCCAGCTCACCGGCGGCCTGGTCCTGGTCACCGGCCCGACCGGCTCAGGCAAAAGCACGACGCTCTCCGCGATCATCAACGAGATGAACGAGAAGCGCGCGATGCACTTCATCACCATCGAAGACCCCATCGAGTTCGTGCACCCGAACCGCGCGGCGCTGGTGTCGCAGCGGGAGATCGGGCCGCACTCGAAGTCCTTCGCCGCGGCGCTGCGGGCCGCGGTCCGCGAGGATCCCGACTGCATCCTCGTCGGCGAGATGCGCGACCTCGAGACCATCGAGATGGCGCTCAAGGCGGCCGAGACGGGGCTCCTGGTGTTCGGCACCCTCCACACCAACTCCGCGGCCAAGACCATCGACCGGGTCATCAACGTGTTCCCAGCCGATCAACAGGACGGGGTGCGGGGCGTGCTCTCGGGTGTCATCAAGGGGGTGCTCGCCCAGCAGCTCTTGCGGCGGAAGGGCGGCGGGCGGGTGGCGGCGATCGAGGTGCTGTTCGGCACGCCTGCGCTCTCGTCGGTCATCCGCGAGGGCAAGACCCACCAGATCTCCGGCATGCTCTCCCAGGGCAAGGCGCTGGGGATGGTGTCGATGGACGAGAGCCTGCGCGGTCTCGTGGAACGCGGCATCATCGAGACCCGGGCGGCGCTGGAGAAGTCGATCGACAAGGACGAGATGCGGAAGTGGCTGAAGGAGCGCGGCGAGAGCATCCCCGACGACGTGGAGTGACCGCCGGCCGGTCCCGCCCCGGCCGTTCAGCGCAGGCACCGCTCGTAGAACATCGTCGCCACCGCGAGTTGGGCGTCGCGGTTGGTCTTACGCTTGAACCCGTGGCCCTCGTCGCGCCCGAGCAGGTACCAGACCTCCCCCCCGTTGGCGCGCACCGCGTCCACCATCGCCTGCGATTCGGACATGGGCACCCGGGGGTCGTTCTGCCCCTGGACCACGAGCAAGGGCCGAACCAGCTTGTCCACCTGATTGCGCGGCGCGGTGGCGTTCAGGAACGCGCGCATCTCGGGATCGCGCTCGTCGCCGTACTCGGCGCGGCGGAGGTCCCGCCGGTAGGACTCGGTGTTCTCGAGGAAGGTCACGAAGTTGGACGGTCCGACCGAGTCGTGGCCGCAGCGGATGCGCTCCCCGTAGGCCACCATCGACGCGAGCACCATGTAGCCGCCGTAGCTCCCGCCGCTCACCGCCACGCGGCCCGCGTCCAGCTCGGGTCGGGTGCCGATCCAATCCAACAGCGCCCCAATGTCCTTCACCGAGTCGAGGCGTTTCATCCCGTTGTCCCGTTGGGTGTAGGTGCGCCCGTAGCCGGTGGAGCCGCGGACGTTGGGCACCAACACCGAGGCCCCGAGCTGATCGATGAGGTACTGGTTGGTGGCGGAGAAGCTGGGGCGGCTCTGGCCTTCCGGCCCGCCGTGGATCGAGATGACCACCGGATGCGGCCCGGGACCCGGCGCCGGGTAGTACCAGGCCGGAACCTCGAGCCCGTCGAAGCTCGGCACGGTGACCAACTGGGGCTGCACGAAGCGGGCCGGGTCCAGCCCACCCAGCTCGGACCACGTCCAGCGCGTGGTGCGCTGGGGGTGGCGGGTCTCGACGGTGTAGACGTCGGAGGGCGTGCTGGC
>JAYVAS010000029.1:0-7705 GCA_043750895.1 Pseudomonadota bacterium | reverse complement strand
AACGGCTCGCGATGCGGACGGCGGCGCAGACACTGAGGACCCGGAGGTGTAAACGATGTCCCCGGTTCGAGGTGTAAACGATGTCCTCGGGCTTGACAGTGCTCCCGAGAAATCCGTCGCTGCCCCCCCCTCACCTACACCCCACCCCCACCTCCCCCGGCCTTCCCTGCCGTTCCAACACCGTCGCCAGGGTACACCCCGCGTCCTGCACCACGTTGGGATTGTTTCGTGCCAACGCGCCGCGCGCGGCCCCCTCGGCGATCTCGAGGTTGCCCTGCCGCAACGCCACCCGGGCCAGCAGCGCGAGGTCGATACGCCCGCCGATGCCCGCCAACGCCGGGTCGGTGGAGGTGTAGAGCGCCCACACCCGCGCGGTCTGCTCGGGGGTGACCGGTTGTCCGCTCATCGCCGCCTGGTGGAAGCGCCCGATCTCGATGCCAGGGTTGGGGTCGACCGCGTAGACGGCGTCGAGCAGGGTGGCGTCGTCCCGGAACGCCGCGGCCCACTTCGCCGTCGGGTACGTCCACGCCAGCGCCGCCACGGCGAGCAACCCCGCCAGGCCCCGGCCCACCCGACCCGTGCCCGCCGCGAGGAACGGCAACGCCAGGTACAGCGCCCCGTAGGCGTAGCGGAAGGAGAGCACCTGATTGGTGGCAATGATGATCATCCCCGACGGGATGGAGACGAGCAGCCAGGTGGCCAGCCCCTCGGCGAGGCGTCGCTGGCCGACCCAGGCCGCCGCCGCCGCCGCGAGGATGAGCAGCACCCCCGGCCACACCCCGGGGAAGCCGCCCGCGAGCGGGTGGGACAGGGGGCTCCAGGGCGGGCCGAAGGGGATCACCGAGGTCTGGAGCCAGCACCACACGCGGTACCAGACCGAGCCGCCCGACGCGGCATCGCTGAAGCTCGGCAGGACCCGACCGAGCCAGACGAGGTACACGCCCACCGCGGCGAGCCCGCCCGCGCCCACCTGCCAGCGCCGCGTCACGAGGAGCAGCGGCACGAACACCAGGATGCCGTTGGACTTGCACAAGCAGGCCAGCAGCGTGATCGCGAAGGTGGCCGGGCCCTGCCACCGTCCGGGTGCGTCGGGGATCCAGCGCAGGCCGAGGAGTCCGAACAGCGCCGGCATCATCTCGGGGAGGATGGTGCCCACGCACACGGACGCCGGCGTGATCGGGTGGACGGCCGCGACCGCTCCCGCCGCGAGGGCGGGCAGCGCTGCGGCCCCCAACCGTCGCGCCGTGACGTAGACGAGCACCACATTGAGGGTGTGCACGAGCAGGTTGAGCAGGCGCACCGGGGTGGCGCTGTCCCGCCCCCAGCCCAACGCGAGCGCGTGTTGGAGGGTGGCGGGGATCGGGGTCCAGGTGGAGCCGCGTTGTCCGGACGCGAAGCCGAAGGTCTCGTGGGTCCACTCGCCGAGCAGGTCGCCGTGGTTGGCGTGGGTCTCGAGGATGCGGTGGTCGTCCAGGAGCCACTCGCCCGCGCCGAGAGACGGGCCGAACACCGCCACGGTGAGCAGGATCAGCGCGGCGGAGGCGGCGGCGTTGGCATGGCGCACCCTTCCTCTGTAACGCCGACGGGCTACGCTCTGGCCCCGTGATCGCCCTCCTCCTCGCCGCCCATGCCTCCGCCGGCACCACGGTGCTGGTGTCCGCCTTCGAACCCGCCTCGGACGAGTCGGTGGGGCTCGCCGCCCTGCTCGAGGGCTACCTCGCGGTGCAGCTCGAGTCGGTGGAGGGGCTCGAGGTGGTCCGGGTCGAGGCGACCCCCCCGTTCGACGACTACGACGCCCGCACCTACATGGACGGCTGCCCGGCCGAGAACATCGTGGGCTGCACCACGGTCATCGCCCAGCGCGGCAAGGTCCGCTACGCGGTGACGGGCACGGTGCGGGTGCTGGACGGGGGCGCGTCGGTGGACGTCGCGGTCCTGGACATGGGCACCTCGTCCATCGCGGTCCAGTTCCGGTCCACCATCCCCGAGGGCGACGACAAGGCGTTCGCCGACGCGGTCGCCCGCGTGCTCGTGGCCGCGGTGGCGGGCGAGATCGGCGGCGTGGTCGACATCCGGGACGACGACGAGGCGCCCGAGCGCGACAACGAGGCCCTGGGCAAGCAGCTCGCCGAGCTGAAGAACGAGCTGGGCGCCGCCCAGGTCGAGCTGACGCGTCCCGGCAAGCCCCTCCCCCGCACCGCCTACACCGCGCAGGATCTCGCCGGGCAGATGGAGGGGGACGCGATGAAGCCGTGGGACCGGCTGAAGATGTCGGCCCCCGAGTACCTCCGCTACAAGAACTCCGGCTACTCGCTGGTCGAGTGGCGGAAGCGCGCGATCGGCCGACAGGGTCAGCTCGTGATCCGGCCGGGGATCGGCTTCGTGAACGGCCCCATCGACGGCCAGTACTACGGGGCCTACGGCATCGACGACACGCTCGCCACGGTGGACTCCTGGTCGGCCCAGACGGTGCAGACCGGGCGCGGCTTCGACGGCGCCATCACCCTCGCCTGGGGCCTGGTCCCCTTCCTGGAGGTCGGCGTCCAGGCGGGGTTCTCCACCGGGCACTTTACGGTGGAGGTGTCCCAGCAGCAGATCGGGGACCCGATCGAGCCGACGGACCCCATCCGCTACCAGATGACGACGGGCTCGGTCGGCCCGCGGGTGCAAGCCACGCTGTTCCCCGTGCAGGTGGCGCGGCCGATCATCGGCGCCGGGGTCGACGTCGCCATCGGGCAGACCACGGGCGACTTCATCTCCCTTCCCGCCGAGCTCACGACCTACGCCGCGACCCCGCTGGTGCTGGGGCGCCTGATCGTCGGCGGCGAGGTCCGCCTGACCGACCGCGTCGACTTCTACCTGCATCTGCCCATCACCCTGGTGGCGGGCGGCGCGTTGGAGCGGAGCGCGCACGTGGGCGACGAGGTCTACGTCGCCCAGACCGTGCCCGACTCGGCGAATCCGGTCGGGTGGGGGATCACCACCGGGGTCCAGGTGCGGCTGTTCGGCAAGAGCACCGAGAGTCAGTCGGTGCTCGAGGACTACGACGAGCCGTAGGGGCGGCAGGTGCGATTGCCCCTCACCCCGCCCTGCGGGCGACCCTCTCCCGGGGGAGAGGGGAAGGGCTAGGTCGTTGCCGGTTGCCGGCGGCGCGGCGCGTCCGCCCGGCGCAGCCAGGTGGTCAACCGGCCTACGGCCTGTTTGCTGATCTGACAGACCCGGCTCTCGGTCACGCCGAGGGTCTCGCCGATCTCCTTGAGCTGGTAGCCGCGCATGTAGTAGAGCTGGACCACGGTGCGTTCGCGGTCGGGCAGGCGCTCCACCGCGGCGCGCACCTCGTCGGCGCGCTCGCCTTCGATCCACTCGTCGAGCAGGCTGACGGCGTCGTCGGCGACCTGATCCCCGATGGTTGCGCCGCCGTCCTCGTCGAGCGGGGTGTCCAGCGAGATGAGCCGGCGGATCTCGGCGTTCCCACAGAGGTCGTCGTACTCGGCGGAGGTCATGCCGAGGTCGGCCGCCATCTCGTCGCGGGTCGGGTCACGCTTGAGCTGGCGACGCAGGCGCCCGCGGGCGTCCTCGATCTTCAGGACCTTGCGGCGCACGGCGCGCGGGACCCAGTCGGCGCTCCGGAGCTCGTCGATGATCGCGCCGCGGACCCGGATCTCGGCGTAGGCCTTGAACGGCACCGCACGGGAGGGGTCGAACCGGTCGAGCGCGTCGATGAGCCCCATGATGCCTACGTTGATCAGCTCCTCCACCTCGACGTTCGACGGGAATCGCCGGACCATCCGCCCCGCGATGGTCCGGACCAGCGGGTAGTGCTCCAGGATCATCTGCTGACGCTGCGCGGGGGTCATGCCGTCCTGCTCCTGATCGTGGATGCACAATACGGGATCGTGTGTGCCTAGGCAAATTGGTACCCTACCGAAGCACCGACCTCGGCCGCGTAGTCGACCGCGCGGCGTTGGGGTCTCCAGGAGGGCCGTACAGTGGTCAATCGGACGATCCCGGCCCCAGTTGAGACCAAAACGCCGGAATCTGTGCCGCAGATGGTGCCGGGCGTGAACTCCTGGCTTGCTACGTCCGAAACAAGCTCGGCGTCCTCGAGGAAGATGCTGGTGTCGCCGAGGTGGGTGCGGGCGCCGCCGTAGGGGCCCGAGGCGGCGCGGATCCGGGCTACGATGCGCGGGGCGGGCTGCTCCCAGGTGATCCAGCCCTCTTGTGCACGCCAGCGCCCGTTCAGCAGCGGGCGCGGGAGCGGTACGGCGGTGGCGTCGCCGAGGATGCCCTCGAGGCTCTCGGCGAGCGCTTCGACACCGCGGACGGTGGCGCGATCGAGGAGAGACCGCGCGTCGTCTTCGGGGCGCACCTCGACCGTCAGCCGGCTCCAGCCCGCCCGGCCGGTGGCTTCGACGACGACCATCTCCCACTCGCCGCCGATCAACAGCGCGCGGTTGATGTCGGCGGAGGCCGCACCTTTGGGGGCCAGCACCCGCACCAGAACCCCCTCTCCCTGATCGGGGCGGGCGTCGGGGTCCAGGTCGATCACCAGATCGGCGGCGCGGCGCCCGAGCGGGATGCCGTTGTCGCGGGCGAGCTGCCGCAGGGGGGCGAACCAGGGGCGGGTCTCGTCCTCGTCTCCCGGGTCGATCGCCACCACGCGGGCGCGGTCGTGCTCGAGCAGGAAGGGCGCGACCACCCGGGTGAGGCGCGTGGAGCCGAGCAGCTGGATCCGTGGCGGCATCCTCCTCGCTACCCCGTCTGGCGACGGCGGTGTATAGGGCGCGGCGATGATCGCCCCCCCCCTCGGCTTCTACGGCCGGCTTGCTCGCTGGGTACTGGGCCACCGTGTCCAGACGATCTGGGGGGTGGTGCTGGTCACGGTCGTCGCGGGCTTCTTCGCGTCGCGCCTGCACGTGGACAGCGACATCCTCTCGCTGATGCCCTCGGATGAGCCCAGCACCCAGGCGCTGCGGCGCCTGGACCAGGCAGAGGGCGGCGTCAACGTCCTCACCATCTCGGTGGACGCCGAGGACCCGGCCGAGCGCGACGCCTACCTCGAAGGGCTGCAGAAGCGCCTGGAGGCGGTCCCCGGCACCGACTACGTCCTGTGGAAGCTCGCCCCCGATCTCGCCTGGCAGATCGGGGTGTTGCAGATCCCGGTGGTGGAGCTGGAGCAGATTCGGGACCGGCTGCGCGGCGCGCTCTCGTTGGGCCCGGCGATCGCCAACCCGTTCATCGCCGGACGGGTCCTCGACCTCGGCCCGATGACGGAGCGGCTCGCGCAGGCGGGCGACGAGGTGAAGCTGGTCAGCGGGGAGGGGGTGGCCCGCATGGTGGTCCGGCCCTCCGGCTCGGCCCACGACCTCCCGTTCGCGCGCGCGTACATGCACGCGGTGGACGCCGCGATCGCCGCCGAGCAGGCGGCGCACCCCACGGTGAACCTGCGCTGGGTGGGGGGCGCCTATCGGCACAACGTCGAGGACTACGAGGGGATCGTCTCCGACATCGGATGGATCACCGCGGCCTCGTTCGTGATGGTGCTGATCATCATCGCCGCCGCGTTCCGCAGCCCGCGGGCCGTGGTCGTCATCTTCTTCCCGCTGATCGTCTCCAACGTGTGGACCCTCGGCATCGCGGGGGGCACGGTGGGGTCGCTGAACACGTTCACCTCCTTCGTGAACGCGGTCCTCATCGGCCTGGGCGTGGAGTTCGGCGTCCACCTCTACTCCCGCTACCAGGAGGTGCGTGACAAGGGGCACGGCGTCGAGGAGTCGGTGATCCGGGCGTGGGATCTCGTCGGCTCCGCCTGTACCTCCGCCTGCCTCACCTCGTCGGCCGGCTTCGCGGCCCTCATGGTGGCCCAGTTCGCCGGTTTCCGGCAGCTCGGATGGCTGCTCTCCCTGGGGCTCCTGCTCTGCCTCGTGGCCGAGATGCTGCTGATGCCCATCCTGCTGGTGTGGCTCGATCACACCCGTCGGGTCGCCCACGCCCACGCCCGCCACCGTAAGGCGCGCCGGCGCAGCCCCACCAGCTACCGCCTCGCGCCCATGACCCTGCTGGTCATCGCGTCGGTGACGATGGTGTCCGGGCTCCTGGTTCGGCGCATCGAGTTCGAGTACGACCTGTCGGAGCTGCGCCGGGCCGGCCTGTCCTACGCCGACCTCTCCGAGAAGGAGAAGTCCCTCGCGCGCGACGCGTACTCGCCCCTCGTGGTCACCTACCCGACGGCGGCCGAGCTGGACGCCGCGGTGACGCGCTTCGAGAAGCGGGTGGCGGACAAGCGCATCCCCGAGATCGCGCGCGTCCTCTCGATCCGGACGCTGCTCCCCCCCGACCAGGATCAGCGGGTGGAGGTGCTCCGCGAGATCGCGGCCATGGCCGAGGATCCCAACGTCAACTACCTCCCGGCCGCGGTGATCGAGAACCTCCGGCGCCTCGCGAGCTCCAACGTGCGGGCGCTGGTGGCGACCGACCTCCCTTCGGCGGTCCAGCACATCCTCGGGGCCAAGCCCGGACAGCACCGGATGCTGCTCGTCCCCTCCGGCAACATGTGGGACATGCGCGAGGCGGCCCACCTCTCGGACGTGATGGACACCGAGCTCAAGGGCGCCGAGGTCGCCGGCGAGTACCTCACCCTCGGGGTCCTGTTCAAGGTGATGGGAACCGACGCGCCCATCATCGGGGCGGTCGCCTTGGTGCTGGTGTGCCTGCTCACGGCCGCCGATCTCCGGCAGTTCCGCGCGACGCTCGGGGCGCTGGGCATACTCCTCGCGGGGATGTGCTGGTGGGGCGCCCTCCTCGTGCTCTCCGACATCCGCATCTCCATCGTCAACTTCGTGGGCATCCCCATCGTGCTCGGCATCGGCGTGGACGTGATGATCCACCTCATCCACCGCATGCGGCAGGAGGGCCCCGGGCGCATCTTCAAGGCCCTCTCCACCACCGGATGGGCTTCGGCGCTGGGCACCTCCACCACGGTGGTGGCGTTCGCGGCGCTGTCGCTGGCGTCGTCGCAGGGTGTGCGCTCGCTCGGCCTCCTCGTGCTGCTGGGCGAGTCGGCGGTGACGGTGGCGGGCTTCGTGCTCGTGCCGCTCGGGTTCGCCACCACCTGGCGCCTCCAGGGAAGGACGCCGGCCGTCGGGGACGACACCGGCGTACACGAGGTCAGCGAGGGGTGACCTGCGATCCAGACGGGGCCGACAGCGGATAGTGCGAGCAGGTGACTCCCGACGCGTCCTTCCCCAAGAACCCCCGCTTCCGCTTCGAGCGGGTGATCGGGCAAGGCGGGATGGGGTTGGTGTTCGTGGCGCGCGACCTGGACTCCGCCGATCTCGTCGCCCTCAAGTGTGTGACGGTGCCGGGCACGGAGGCGATGGAGCGGCTGAAGCGGGAGTTTCGCTCGATCGCGGGCATCCGGCACCCGAACCTCGTCACCCTCTACGAGCTGTACTCCGACGGCGTCGACCTCTTCTTCACCATGGAGTACATCGACGGCGTCGACTTCCTGGCCTGGACCACCCAGCGCGCTGCCGCCGAGGACAACCAGACCTGGTCGCTCGATCGGCTGGAGTCCGGAGTCGCCGCCGACACCGGGGACGTGCCGGTCTCCGGCCTCGTCGGCTACGACGAGACGCGGCTCCGCGACGGGCTGGCCCAGCTCGCCGAGGCGGTGGAGGCCCTGCACGACGTGGGGGTGCTCCAC
>JAYVAS010000028.1:0-4077 GCA_043750895.1 Pseudomonadota bacterium | reverse complement strand
ACGAGCTGGCGGTGCTCGCGGGAAGTTGGGACTGGCCCGACGCCAACCGGGTGGTGGCAGCGATCTGGGATCTGGCGGGGTCTTAGGGCCCGTCCGGAGACAACCGTGTCGGACCGAGGGCGTCGATGCGCCCCGTTCACCGGCCTGGCGACCACGTCGGCGGGTCCGGCGCGGTAGAGGGAGCGGCGGCGGACGGCGTCCGGCGCGTGTGGAGGTCGCATGGTTCTGCTGCTGGTGGGGATGGCCCTGGCGATGTCGCCGGACGAAGCGGTGGCGGCAGCCCTCGCCCACGATCCGACGCTCGCGGCCGCCGCCGCGCGGGTCGAGGCGGGCAAGGGGGCGCTGGTCGGCGCGTCGGGGTTGCGCCAGAACCCGCACGTGAACGGGCGGGTCGGCGCCGATGTGTGGGAGGTGGAGGCCAGCCAGGCGTTTTCGGTGTCGGGAGAGGGAATGGCGGCCTCGAAGGCTGCGCGGGCCGCCCTGGAGGCCGCGGAGGCCGCCTGGGCGCGGGCGCGGCTGGAGACGGCGGTGGCGGCGCGACGGGCCTGGGTGCGCGCGGCGGTGGCGGCGGCGGACGTCGGCATCACCGTGGAGGAGCTCGACGGGGCGACGCGGCTGCGCGCCGCGGCCGAGAAGCGGGTGTCCGCGGGGGAGGCGGCGGAGTTCGAGCTGCGGCTGGCGCGGCTCGAAGAGGCGCGCGCCGTGGGGCTGGTGCTCGAGGCGCGGGCGTCGGTCGCCGCAGCCCGTGCCGAGCTCGCGGCGCTCACCGGGGATCCGGCGGCGACGGCAGAGGGGGATCCCCTCGC
Organism: Pseudomonadota bacterium; assembly: GCA_043750895.1. GTDB lineage: Bacteria > Myxococcota_A > UBA796 > UBA796 > SXON01 > JAYVAS01. Next base: position 3,271 of record JAYVAS010000028.1, on the reverse strand, counting down.
GGCGGCCCCCGCGTCGGGCGCCCCGGGGACACGCGATGATGTGCGCTCGGCCGAGGCGTCGGTGGAGGCCGCACGGGCGTCCTTGGGCGCGGCGCGGGCCGCGGCGATGCCCGCGGTCGAGGTCGGCGTGTTCTACGAATCGCACGCCGGGAGCGGTGTGGTGGGTCCCACGTTGGGGATCGAAGTGCCGATCTGGCAGCGGAACGCGTCCGGGCGCGCCGAGGCGCAGGGGGCGCTGACGGTCGCCGAAGCCGAGGCGCGCAGCACGACCGCCCGTGCCGATGCCGAGCGGGCTGCCTCGGAGGAGCGGCTTCGGGCCGTCGCGCCCCTCGTCGCGCTGCTCGGCGACGACCCGGCGGGCGACGTGACCGTCGTGCTCGCGGGGGTGGAAGCCGCGTGGCGGGCCGGGGAGCTCGACATCGCCGAGGCCACCTTGCTGCGCGCGCGGGCGCTCGACGGTCGCCGGGCGTGGGTCAAGGCCCGGGCCGAGGTGGCCGACGCGCGCATCGCGGCGGCGCTGGCGGAGGGGTCGGAGACGCTGGTGCGGTGAGGGGGGCGGGTTCATGAGCCGGCGGGGGCGGCCTGGTCGACGCGGGCGACGCCAGGGCCAGCGCTGCGCGACTCACCGCGGGAGAGGCGCCTCCGGACCCGGGTCCGCGACCAGGCGTGCCAGGAGGCCGACCGCGAGCTCCATCTCCGACTCCGAGAGCGCGCCGAGCCAGCGCCGGACCTCCGCGTGGTCCTCGGCCTCCCTCCCGTCGAACAGGCGCGACACCTCCGCCGTGGACCGGAGCCGCCGCGCGCGCCGATCCCGCGGGTCGGGGATCACCTCGACGAGGCCCTTGCGGACGAGCACGTCGACGAGCTGACGTACGTTCTGGTGGCTGGTGCCGAGCTGGCGCGCCACCTCGCCGAGCAAGGGAGGCTCCGGCGCGCTCTCGACGAGGGTGAGCACGGTGGCCTGCTGCGTGGACAGCCCGATCCCCGCCAGTCGTTGGTCCATCCGTGTGCGCATGTGCAGCCCGAGCGTCACGAGCAGTCGGAAGAGCTGAATCGCGGGGGTGCGACCGAGGGCGGGGTGGACGGCGTGGGACATATGTAATATATTACATATCTGCGCACACCTTGCCACCGGAGGTTTGATGGTCGCCTTTCTTCCTCACTGCGCCTTCCTCTCCGAGGTCTCGCGGGCGGTCGAGATAGGGCGTGCGCTCCGCGCGCGGGGGGAGGACGTCGCCTTCGCCGCCCGCGGAGGCCCCTATTCGCACCTGATCGATGAGGCGGGCTTCGCCTGGAAGCGGCTCGAGCCGGGACTGGACGACGCCGGAGCCCGCTCCTTCCTCGACGCGCTCCTCGACATGGGCAAGGGGGACCGGCCGTTCTACGACGACGCCGAGCTGGCAGCCGCGATCGACGCCGAGATCGCCTTCTTTCAGGCCACGGGCGCGCAGATGGCCGTGACCGGGTTCACCCTCAGCGCCTACGTGTCCGCGCGACTTGCGGGCATCCCGCTCGCGACGGATCACGGCGGTTCGTTCGTCCCGCCGGTCCTCTCCCACTCCCTGTGTCCTGCCCCGGTGAACCCCCCGCACCCCGGCCTCGCGCGGCTCCCTGCGTTCCTCGGGCGGTGGCTGGCCAACCGGGCCCCCGCGCTCGTCTCACGCCCCGTCGCGCAGCTCAACCGTCACGCGGACGCGCGCGGCGTGGAGCGATTGTCGTCCCTCTGCAGCCTGATGTGCGGCGACCTCACGCTCGTGACCGAGCTTCCCGAGGTGTTGGGCCTGCCCGCCGAGGCGCTCGAGGGTTGGGCGCCACACTGGCCGTTCCGCCTCCGCTCCGGCACCACGTTCCGCTGTACGGGTCCTCTCTATGCACGTCTCGATCGGCCCGTGCCGCCCGAGGTCGACGCATTCCTCGCCGTCGAGGAGCCGGTCGTCTACGTCGCGCCCACCAGCGTGAACGAGGCGCTGCTCCGCGCGATGGTCGCGGGAGCTCGAACCGCGGGCGCGCGGATCCTGGTTGCGGCAACCGTACACGACGTACGCGACCTCGCCGACGAGCGGACCTGCGTGGCCGGAATCCTGCCGAACCACCTCGTGCTCCCGCGCGTCTCCGCCGCCATCCTGATGGGAGGCCAGGGCAGCGTGCAGACGGCGCTGGCGGCCGGCACACCCTTCCTCGGGTTGCCCTACCACGGGGAGCAGGAGCTGAACGTGGCCGTCGCCGAGAGGCTCGGCGTGGCGCTGCGCATGTCTCCGGCAGTCGCGGGGACACCCGCGCTCGGCAAGGCCCTGCGCCGCCTCCTCGACGAGCCCTCGTTCACTCGGGCGGGAGAGGCCGCTGCGCGGCTGTACGCCGGCGTCGACGGTGCCGCGCGGGCGGCGGAGGCGATCCTCCAGTACGTGAACGTCCGGGCCGGCGCGACGGCACGGACGCCCGACGGCCCTGGTTCGCGACGGTCCTCGGGTGACGGGACGACAGCCGCGACCGGCCAGTTGTCCAGCGGCGCGACCACCGCCGACTCGGGAGTCTCGCTGACCGTCACCGCCGTCGCCGTCGTCCTGGGCGGGGTGCAGACGCTCACGCAGCCGCGTTCCATGGATTGACAACGACGACACCAATTTCCTCGAAGTCCGCGACGTTCCGCGTCGCGAGCTTGAGCTGGTGGCAAATTGCCGTGGCCGCAAGCAATGAGTCGATCGGCGATCGCACCCGGCCCGCGCGACGACCAGCGGCGCTGATCGCAGCGTCATCCCCCGTCCAGAGCCGATGGGTGTGGACGTCAGGTAGCGCCGCCATGACCCGTTCGCCCGCCCTCACAGCCCCATGTTCAAGGACCTCTGATGGTCGTCGAACCTTGCTTTCGGATCACCAGTCCCCGTATGGCCCGCCTGAGGGGTCAGCCCCGATAAACCGCGGCTGGGTCGGGTGTGGGGAGGTCAGCCCGCCGAAGGCCCGCGTCATAGCTGCATTGTAGCTCGCGCCGGGGGCCGGGGGCCTACTTCGCGTCCCCCTGGGCGGCCGGGGCGTCGGGCCGGTGGTCGTAGTTCGGGTGGAGCTTGAGGTCGGGCGTCAGGATCCCGATCTCGATGAGGAACTCCGTCTGCTCCTCGGCCGACATCGCCGCCCAGCGCGCACGGACGAACGCCTCGTCCTCCGCGTAGGGGTTGTGGCTGTAGGGGTTCTGCGGTCGGTCCATGGTCAGGCTCCGGTTCCAGTATACCGCGATGGACGGAAGTAGCCGACGATCACCGCGGGATCGCGAACCGCG
>JAYVAS010000027.1:0-1532 GCA_043750895.1 Pseudomonadota bacterium | reverse complement strand
CCGACGCCGGTTCGGGAAGCGACTAAGGCGTCGACAGCCGGGTTTCCTCCGTACTTACATGCTTCAACGCCAATATATTCTCCGTCGAGCACACATCCGAATCGAGCGCAGAAGTTCTATAAGCGTTCGCCCATCCCGACCAACCTGTTGAAGGCCCGTCGAAGTGATGAACTTCTACGGGTCTTCTTCAGTTTTCGGCCCAGACGTTATCGAACTCGGTCCGCCCAGTAGTGTGGCTTCCGCCGAGCGTGCGCGACAGCAAGCACGAGTAGAGCCCCGCCTTCGACGATGTAATACACGCCATAGGGGAACCGCTTCACGAGTACCCGGCGCACCTCGGCGTACACCCGTTGGTGCTCAGCCGGTGAGCGGGCTGCAGCTCCGATCGCGGCTTCAACGCAAGCCTCCAGCTCGTCACCAAGGCCGGGACGCTGTTCCTCATACCAGGTCCACGCATCGATCAACTCCGCCCGGGCCTCCGGACGGAACGCGATCGGGAGGCTCACCGGCGACGCCGCAGCTCGGCCTTCACCTGCTCCCACGGGATCGCCGTCGACGGTTCGGCGCGATGGGCCGCGAGCCTACGGTCAAGCTCCGCCTTCATCTCGTCGGAGACGGGCACACCCTCGGGCTCTTCCGCGATCCGATCCCAAAGGCTCTGGACGTGGAGAATACGCTCAGCCGGGGTCATCTGATCGAAGGAGGGTTCCATGGTGCCATGGTAGTCCCCGGCGGCCACGATCGCCAGATCCGGTGCGCATCGACGCCGTGATCCGCCAGCGGTGTACCGAGATCACCCACATCACCGTTCACGAGGTGCTGGACCGCAGCGGCTACCCGCAGCTCGGGCGCATCATGTTCAGCGGCGTGGACCTCGGTGCGTTCATCGAACCCGACGTGAACGACGGCGACGACAACGACAACGAGGATGGCGAAGGCGACGACGACGACGACGGGGAGTCCGAGACCCTCGGCGACCTCGCCCGGATGGACAACGGCGTCACCTACGCGGTGCTCGCGGACGCCGCGCTGCGGTGGATCAAGCACATGGCCGACCAGAACATGGTCGGGCAGCGCGAAGGCAAGTTCAAGGTGAACTTGTGGAAGGGCAAGGGCGACAAGGTCATCTACAGCTCGCGCTTCCTCTGCACCAACACCGACTACGAGGAGCCGCTCGTCGCGGTCCCGGCGCCGACCGTCCCGCTGCCCGGGCCGAACCCCGACACGTCACCCGACCCCCGCACCTGGCGCGCGCTGGGCGAGGGCTACCAGAACTTCATCGCGTTGGTGCAGTCGAGCTACCAGCACCTCGCGAACCTCCAGAACGCGCACATCACCAGCACCAGCGGGCAGCTCGCCCGCACGCAGCGGTCGAACGAGAACATCGTCGGCGAGCTGACCAAGCTTAAGATCGGCGTGTTCGAGGCCGAGTCGAGCCTGCGCGGGGACGACGGCGAGGGCCGCGTCCGCGAGGAGCTGGGCAAGCAGTTCATCGCGGAGCTGGGCGGCCTCGGCCGCGTGCTCGCCACCGC
>JAYVAS010000026.1:0-8538 GCA_043750895.1 Pseudomonadota bacterium | reverse complement strand
TCCCCGAGCCGGTGTGGATCGCGCGGCGTCCCGTCACCAATGCCCACTACGCCGCCTTCCTCGCGGCCACCGGGCCACGGCCGCCCTGGGTCGAGCACGTGGCGCATTGGCGGGCTGGGCCCTGCCCCGAGGCGCTCCTGGATCACCCCGTCCACTACCTGCGTCCCGAAGATGCCGAGGCCTGCGCGGGGTGGTCGGGCGCCCGCCTCCCCACCGCCGATGCCTGGGAGAAGGCCGCCCGCGGCTGGGACGGCCGCTTCTTCCCCTGGGGAGATGCCTTCGATCCGCGCCGCGCCAACACGGCCGAGGCGGGGCGGGAGGCGACCGCGCCGGTGGACACCTACCCCCAGGGTAGCGGCCTCTACGCCGCCATCGGCGACGTCTTCGAATACACCGTCAGCGGGTACCGCGACCGGCCCGATCGGGGCCGCGTGGTCATGGGCGGGGCCTACACGCACACCGTGCTTCGGGGCTCGCTGCGGCTCTCGCACACCCTCTCCGGCCACCTGAAGTGTGGGCTCCGGCTCGCCCGGGATCCCGCATGATCGAATCCTCGTGGACCCTCCGTGGTCTCGCCTTCACCGGCCTGCAATGGGGTACCCCCTCCGGCGTGCCCACCGTGCTGCTGCACGGCTGGCTCGATCACGCCGGGAGCTGGCGGCGCATCGCCGAGCAGCTCGAGGGCTGGTGCGTCGCCCTCGACCACCGCGGGCACGGGGGATCGCCACGGGTCGGGCCGGGCACGACCTACCACTTCCCCGACTACGTGGCGGACCTCGACGCCCTGGTGGTGGCGCTGGGGGGCCGGGTCCGCCTCGTCGGCCACTCCATGGGCGGCACCATCGCGACCCTTTACGCGGGGGCCTGCCCGGAGGCGGTGGAAGCGGTGGTCAGCATCGACGGGCTGGGCCTCCACGACGGGGGCGACGAGGCCGCCGATCGGATGGTGGCGTTCCTCGACCAGACCCGGCGCCCGGTCCAGCCGAAGGTCTTCGCCTCGGTGGAGGTGGCGGCGGACCGCCTGCGTGCCGCGATGCCTTTCCTGGACCCGGCACACGCGCGTGAGCTCGCTGCCCGCGACACCGTGCCCGTTCCGGGGGGCTACACCTGGGCGCACGACCTCCGGCACCGCATCCGGGGCGCCATTCCGTACCGACACGCCCATCATCAGCCCCTGCTGGCGCGAATCCGATGCCCGGTGCTCAGCATCCACCCGGAGCATTCGCCGTTCGCCGCCGCGGACGTCGCGGCCCTCGAGGGCACCATCGCCCGCCTGGCCGTGGTGACCATCCCGGGGGCGGGGCACATGGTGCACCTCCAGGCGCCGGATCCGGTGGCCTTCGCCGTGCGCGCATTCTTTGCTCAAAATATGGATAGTACCTCGTGAAATCTTTGGGCTGACGACCCTCCGCACCTTGACAGAGAGGCGCGGATGCCGCATAAGGGCCCCCCGGGAGATTCGACGGATGGCGATCCGCAGACATGTGGTGATTACTGGTGGCGGCCGCGGCATCGGCGCGGAGATCGCTCGGCGCTTCGCCGCCTTGGGGGACCGCATCACCGTGATGTCGCGCACCCGCGACGAGGTCGAGAAGATCGCGGACGAGGTCGGAGGCTACGGCATCCGGTGCGACGTCGGCGAGCCCGCATCGGTCGAGGCCGCGTTCATGGCGGCCGGGCCGGTGGATGTCCTCATCAACTGCGCGGGTGTCGCCCGTTCCTCGCCCGTCCTCAAGACGGACGTGCGGGTCTGGGACGAGCACCTGAAGGTCAACCTGACGGGCGCGTTCTTGTGCTCGCTGAAGGTGCTCCCGTCGATGGCCTCCCGCAGCAAGGGGCGCATCATCAACATCGCGTCCGTGGCCGGCCTCAAGGGCTACCCCTACCTCGCGGCGTACACGGCCTCCAAGCACGGCCTCGTCGGGCTCACCCGCGCGCTGGCGGTGGAGTACGCGGACAAGGGCGTCACCGTCAACGCGATCTGCCCGGGGTACGTGGACTCCCCGCTGCTCACCGGTGCGATCCAGAACATCGTCGAGAAGACGGGCCGCACCGCCGACGAAGTGCGCACCGAGCTCGAGGATCTGAACCCGCAGCACCGCTTCCTCGAAGCCGCCGAAGTCGCCGCGATGGCGATCTTCCTCGCGTCTGACGAAGCGAAGGGCGTCAACGGCCAGGCGCTGTCCATCTGCGGCGGCGCCCTCAACGTCTAAGGTCGGGTGAACGGTCCCGTACAGCCGGAAGGGTGGGCGCCCCCGCGGGGGTACTCCAACGGCTATCGTGTGGGCAACCTGCTCTTCGTGGCCGGCCAGATCGCCTGGGATGCCCAGTGTACGCTGGTGGGCCGGGGCGACTTCGCGGCGCAGTTCCACCAGGCGCTGGCCAACGTGAAGGCGGTGGTCGAAGCCGCCGGGGGCCGGGTCGAACAGGTGGGTCGTGTCACCGTTTACGTCAGCGACAAGGCCGCCTATCTGGCCGCGCTGAGGGACGTCGGCACCGCGTGGCGGGCGCTTTTCGGTCGCCACTACCCGGCGATGTCGCTGGTGGAGGTGTCGGCCCTGCTCGAAGCGGGCGCGATGGTGGAGATCGAAGCCACCGCCGTCCTCGATTGAACCAGAGGTGTCCGTGAGCCTTCCTTTTTCGGTGGTCATCGATGCCGGCGTGGCCACGGTCACCCTGGACCGAGCCGATCGGCTGAACGCGCTGACCTTCGAGGTCTACACCGCGTTGGGCCAGTGGTTTCGCCGCCCGGATCCCACGATTCGCGCCATCGTGATCACCGGGGCGGGCCGGGCCTTCTGCAGCGGCGGGGACGTCGAGGACATCATCGGTCAGCTGTTCGCCCGGGACATGCAGGGCCTGGTGGCGTTCACCCGGCTCACCGGGGAGCTGGTGGCGGCCATGCGGGCCCATCCGGCGCCCATCGTGGCGGCGGTGAACGGCGTCGCCGCGGGGGCAGGGGCCATCATCGCCATGGCGAGTGACCTCCGGATCGCCTCCACGCATGGCAAGGTGGCCTTCCTGTTCAACAAGGTCGGGCTCTCGGGCGCCGACATGGGGGCCTGCCACCTGTTGCCCCGCATCATCGGACAGGGGCGGGCCTCGGAGTGGCTGTACCTGGGCGAGGTGATCCGCGCCGAGGAGGCGCACCGGGCGGGCTTCTTCAACCGCGTGGTGGAGCCGGAGGCCTTGCTCAGCGAAGCGCAGGCGATCGCCCGCCGGTTGGCGGACGGGCCGGCCTTCGCGAACTCGGTGACCAAGGTGCAACTCCACCGCGAGATGGACGTGTCGCTCGACGCGGCCATCGAGATGGAGGCGCAGGCGCAGGCCATCTGCATGGTGCATCCCGACTTCCGGGAGGCCTACGACGCCTGGGTCCAAAAGCGCAAGCCCCGGTTCCGCTGATCGGGAACGGGCGGAGTCAGGCGCCCCGCCGCGGCGGCAACAAGACCCCCGCGGCCAGGATGCCCGCGACGAGCGACCCCGCGATGATCAGCATCGAGGTGGTGGCCCCGATCCCGGCGGTGACGTTGTCGTCCAGCAGCGCCCCGAAGCCGGTGAAGCCGATGCTGCCGGGCACGAGCAGGAGCAGCGCCGGCACCTGGGTGACCGCGGTGGGCACCCGCCGGATGCGGGCCTGCAGGTTCGACGCGAGCCCGACGACGAGGCCGCCGACGGCGGCGCCCATGGCCGGACCGGCATGCAGCCGACCCTGGGTCGCGGCGAAGTAGGCCAGCGCCGACACCAGGGCGATGGCGGGGAAGTCCCGCCTGCGGGCGCGGAAGGTGAGGGCGAAGGCGGCCGCGGCGATGGGGAGCGCCGCCCACGGTGCCCAGGGGGGCAGGGGGTCGGGTGCGGCGCGGAGCGCACGCGGGAGCAGCACCGAGACCTGCCACCCGAAGGACGTGCCGAGGCCGAGCTGGAGGAAGGTCACGGCGGCTCCCGTGGCCCGGGCGGTGCCTGAGGCGAGGTGCCCGGTGGCGAGCTCGGTGAGCGCGGTGGTGAGCGAGAGACCCGGGAGGAGCCCGATCAGGGCGGCGAGGGTGAGCGTGGGGACCGACAGCGGCACCTCCCGCGCGAGGGCGGTGGCGGCCGCGGCGGCGGCGAAGGACGCGGCGAGGAGGTGAATGCGGGCGTAGCCGGGGACGATGCGCTCGAGGCGGGCGAGGAGGCCGACCCCGAGCCCGAGCGCACCGGCGGCGGCGACCCCGGCGGGGTTGGCCTGGAGGAACACCGCGGCGGCGGCGGAGGACACGCCGGTGGCCAGCCCGAACACCCAGGTGGGGAAGCGCTCGGGGGCGGAGGCGATCGCGGCGAGCTGCTCGAGCGCCACCTCGGGCGAGGTCGCACCCCTGGACACCTCGACCCCCACGGCCTCGATCGCCACCAGTCTTCCCAGGTGGATCGGCGCCGGGTGGACGCGCAACACGCGGGTGGTGCCCCCGACGCCGAGGATCAAGGAGGTGGGCTGGGACAGGCAGTCGAACGGCACGCGCAGTGCGCGCGCCGCCCGATCCACGGCATCCTCGAGGCGGTGTGCCGGGGCGCCGGCCTCGTGCAGCGCGCGCGCGAGGGCGATCAGGAAGCTCGCTTTCGCGTCGAGGATGGCGTCGGCCATGGCGCCCCCTAATGCGGCGTGGATCCAACGCCCGTCGCCCTTCGCGCGTTGCCCGTCGCTCGTCGCCCCCCTTCGCCCCCGTCGCCCGTCCTCGCCTCCGTCGTGCCCCCCGACGCGGTACGTTCTCCCCGTGCTGCTCACCGATCGATACCCGACCTTCTTCGCGCCCCATCACGCCGCCCTTGCCGCTCTGGGCTGGGAGCTCCGGGTGTCGGGGACGATGCGCGAGCGGGTCGCCGCGTTGGGTCGCAGCGGCCTGCTCCGGCTCACGGCGAACGGTCCGGACGCCCGGGGCATCGCCCTCGCCCGGTACGGGCTGGCCTACCACGACGCCTTCAGCGACCTCGCGTTGATCATCCAGGAGCTGGGCTCGTGGCCGCTCGCCCAGGTTCCGGGGTTCGAGGCCGAGGTCGAGGACGCCCGAGCCGGGCGCGCCGTCACGGTGTTCGCGCTGACCGAGCCCGACGCCGGGAGCGACGTCCGCAACATCACCACCCGTGCCGAGCGCGCCGGCGACGGCTTTCGGCTCACCGGGGTCAAACACTTCATCTCCAACGCGCCCGAGGCGGATCGCGCCACCGTGTTCGCGCGGCTCGGCGAGAAGGTAGCCTGCTTCCTCGTGGAACGTCCGCACACCGAGGCGCAGAAGGTCGCGGGGCACTCCATCGGTCGGGTGCTGCTGTCTCACACGCCCGCGCGCCTGGTGGCGGAGCGCGGCCTGCCCCTCGCCCTGGGAACGCTTGACCGCTGCCGGCCCACCGTCGGCGCCGCGGCCCTGGGGATGGCGCGTCGGGCGATCGATGAAACAGTGACACATCTCAAGACGCGTCAGCAGTTCGGCGCGCCGCTCGCCCACCTGCCGGTGGTGCAGCTCAGGGTCGCCGAGATGGCGCTCGACTGGGAGACGGCGATGCTCGCCACCCTGCACGCCTGCTGGCGGCGGGACACGGCGGCTCAGACCGAGCGCACTGGGTACGAGAGCGCGATCGGCAAGGTGGCCGCGACGGAGGCTGCCGGGCGCATCGTGGACCGCGCGGTGCAGCTCCACGGCGGGCTCGGGGTCGATGAGGATCACGTGGTCCAGCAGCTCTACCGCGACCTGCGCCCGCTCCGCATCTACGAGGGCGCCACCGACGTGTTGCTGACCCTGATTGCCCAGACCTGGTTGGAGGGATGATGGCGGACGAACGCTGTAATCTGGCCGAGTACTTCCTCGACCACAACGTCGAGACCCGCCCCGACAAGGTGGCGCTGCGCTTCGAGGACCAGTGCTACACCTTTCGGGAGGTGCATGACTGGTCCTGTCGGGTCGGCAACTTCCTCCGAGAAGTGGGGCTGCGCGAGGAAGACCGGGTGCTGCTGGCGATGAACGACATCCCGGCGTTCGCGATGACCTGGTTCGGGGTGGTCCGGGTGGGGGGCGTGGTGGCGATGATGAACCCCATCGTGCCAGCCGAAGACTGGTCGTACTACCTGCGGTACACGCGGGCGCGGGTCCTGGTCACCGAGCGGGCGTTCGCGGTCCAGCACAAGGACCTCATCGACTACGCGCTCACCAACCAGCTCCGGCGGGTCCTGGTGGTGGACGATCCCGTGGATCGTGAGACCCTGCTCGAGCAGTCAACCGAGTGCGCGTACGGGGACACCGGGCCGGACGATCCTTCAGTGTGGCTGTTCTCGTCGGGCTCCACCGGGAAGCCGAAGGCCTGCATGCACGTCAACGCGGACTTCGTCTTCAACACCGAGAACTACGCCAAGAAAGTGCTGGGGATCCGGGAGTCGGACGTCACCCTGTCGGTGCCGAAGCAGTTCTTCGGCTACGCGACCGGCACCAACCTGATGTTCCCGTGGGCGGTGGGGGCCACGACCTGCTTCTTCGCCGAGCGGGCCACGCCCGAGACCGTCCTCGCCAAGATCAACCAGTTCCGCCCCACGATCCTCACCAACGTCCCCACGATGATCGCGCGGATGCTCGAGCACCCCGACGCCGCGACCACCGACCTGTCGTCCGTCCGCATGGTGTTGTCCGCCGGCGAGGCGCTGCCCGCCGAGCTCTATCGGCGGTGGACGGAGCGCACCGGCGTCGAGATCCTCGACGGCATCGGCTCCGCCGAGATGTTCCACATCTACATCACCAACTACCCGGGCGACGTGAAGCTCGGCACGCTCGGACGCCTCGTGCCCGGCTACGAAGCGAAGCTGGTCGGTCTGGACGGGCTCGAGGTTCCCCGGGGGGAGATCGGCAACCTCCACCTCAAGGGGGCCTCCAACGCGATCGGCTACCATCGGGATCGGGCCAAGTCGCGGGCCACGTTCGCGGGTGAGTGGACCATCACCGGCGACCAGTTCCGCATCGACGACGAGGGCCGGTTCGTCTACTGTGGCCGCGCTGACGACCTCTTGAAGGTCGGCGGGGTTTTCGTGTCACCGGTGGAGGTGGAGAACTGCCTGCTGACCCACCCGCGCGTGCGTGAGGTGGCGGTGGTGGGGTACGAGCGCGATGGGCTCGTGCTCACCTGTGCGTTCGTGGTCCCGAATGCCGGCGACACCGACGGATTGGATGCGGAGCTCCAGGAGTTCGTCAAGCGCACGCTGGCACCCCACAAGTACCCCCGCATGGTGCGCTTCCTCGCCGAAATGCCACGGAACGACCGGGGCAAGGCGGCCCGCGCCGAGCTGAGGAAGCGGGTGTGAGCCCCCTCCTCGGACCGCGCACCTCCCCGCGTGCGGGGATGGCCGGGAGTTGGGTGATCATCCCGACCGGGTCCTGTGAGGCCCACGGGCCGCACCTGCCGCTGGACACCGACGTGCGGATCTCGGAAGAAATGGCGGTGCGCGCCGCTCGGATCGTGGGAAACGCGGTCGTGGTACCCACGCTCCCCTATGGTGTGACCCACTACGCCGGCGCATTTCCTGGCACGATCTCGGTACCGCCGGAGGTGGTGATCGGTACGCTCGTCGCCATCGGGGACGCGGCGGCGGCACAGGGGGCGGTGGGCATCGCGATCGCCAACTCGCACTTCGAGCCGGCGCACATCGACGCGATCTTCGAGGGCGTCAAGCTGCTCAAGGCGCGACTCGAGATCCCGGTGGTGTTTCCGAACGTTGCCTCCCGGCGGTACGCCGCCCGCCTCGGGGTGGAGTTCGCCAGCGGTGCCTGCCACGCCGGCGCCTACGAGTCGTCGATGGTGCTGGCCATGGCCCCCGAGCTGGTCGACGAGACCGCCCGCGCGGGCTTGCCCGAGGTGCCGATCGACCTCGCGGCGGCGATGCGCGCCGGGGCGCACGACTTCGTCGGGGCCGGAGGCACACGGGCGTACTTCGGGGCTCCGGCGGCGGCCACCGCGGCGGAGGGGGACGGCTGGCTGGACGTGCTGGCCATGATCCTGGCCGAGGCCATCCGGGCCGGCTGAGGTCCGTCCTCGCCGGCGCGTCCGGTGCGCGACACGACGGTCCCGCGGGGACCGCGGCGGGCGGCCTGGGATAACCTGCCCCATGCGCAAGCCCTCCCTCGCTCCCGCCGGCACCGTCCACAGCCTGACGTTGGACTCGTCCCTCCTCAAGGGAAACCGTCTCCGAGACGCCACCCGACGGCAGATCCTCGTCTACACCCCCCACGGTTACGACACGTCGCGCCGGTACCCGCTGATGATGGATCTCGTCGGCTACATGGGCTCGGGGGCCTCCCACACCAACTGGCATCCGTTCGGCCGCAGCCTCCCCGAGCGCCTGGACCACCTGATCGCCAACCGGGCGATGGACCCCACGGTGGTGGTCATGCCCGATTGTTACACCTGCCTCGGAGGCAACCAATACATCGACTCCGCGGGCACAGGGCCCTACATGAGCCACCTCGTGGACGAGGTATTGCCCCTGGTGGAGCACGAGTTCGCGGTGGTCCGGGACCGGTCCGGGCGGGC
>JAYVAS010000025.1:0-5334 GCA_043750895.1 Pseudomonadota bacterium | reverse complement strand
AGCCTGCGCGGCCGGGGGGCGGTGCTTCGAACCCGCGCTTTGGTTGCGGCCCTGGCCCCGCTATGCGAAGCCGTCGACTGAATTACAGGACGACGCATGCACCTCTCCTCGCTCCTGCTGCTCCTGGCCTGCTCCGGGGGTGAACCCGCCCCGGCCCCCGCGCTCCCCCCCGCCCCCTCCCTGACCGGGCCCGAGCTCACCGCCGCAGCGAGCCGGGTGTTCTCGCCGTCTCCGGTCGAGACCCTCGCGGTCATGGACCGGGCCGGGATCACCAAGGACCTGTCGGGCTTCGTGCCGCGCCGGAAGCTGGCGATGGACGGCAAGAACGTCGATCTGGTCGCGCTGCGCACCGGTGTCGTCCTCGCGGACACCGTGTTGATCCTCAAGGACACCACCGACGAGGACCTGACGCTGCGCATGGAGAGTGTCCGGGTCGGACTGACGCGCATGGGCGCCGGGCCGGCGCTGCTGAGCACCCTCACCGGCGTGCTCGAACGGCACACGAACAAAGGCATCACGCGGGACGAGATGCTGCGGTCGCTCGACGAGGTGGTGTCCGCCGCCGTCCCCGAGTCCGGGGTGGGCCCGGACGACCGCACCGGACCGTTGTTGCAGGCGGGGGCCTGGCTCGCCACCACCAACGTCGCCGCGGACGCGGTGCTTCGGGTCGGGTCGTTCGACGCCGCCGCCAGTCTGTTCCACCAGCAGCCGGTGGTCGACTGGTTCCGCAGCTACGTGAAGACCGCCGGTGCGGAGAAGGCGGACGCCGAGCTGCTGCGCCTGCTCGAAACTACCCTCGCGGAGCTCTCCGGCACCGCGGCCAAGCCCACCTTCGACGAGGCGGACGTCCGGCTCATCCGCGATCGCACCGCCACGCTGCTCGGCATGCTGTAGGCCGTCCGTTCAGCGGCGACGGCGGATCGACAAGGCCACACCCAGCACCGCCAGGCCAGCCAGGCCCGACAGCGCTCCCGGTGACGCACAGCCGCAGTCCCCGACCACCTTCCCGGTGTCCCCGCCATCGGCCCCGGGCCCGGTGTCGTCCGGCGTGGTCCCGGGGTCGGTGTCGTCGGTGTCGGTAGACCCGGTGTCGTCGCCGGGAGTGGTCCCGGTGTCACAGCCTTCGCGGGCCTCCCCGTCGCAGTCCTGGTCGATGTCGTCGCAGTCGTCGAACGCCCCGGGGTGCACGTCGGGATCGGTGTCGTCGCAGTCCCCCTCGTCGGAGGTGTAGCCGTCCACGTCGCGGTCCACGTCGTCCCACGCCGCCCCGTTGGCGCCGCCGTAAGCGCCCATGTCGGCGCGCGAGCCGTCGGCGTCGAAACGGGTGCTGTCCCCGGCGTCGATGCAGGGGCTCCCCGTGGCGAGGTGGAGGTCGTCGGTCGGCGCTCCGTCCTGGGCGAAGCTCGCGAAGAGGGGGTTCTCGCTGATGTTCCCGTCGCTCCCCGTGGGGTCGGCGAGGCCGCCCGAGGTGTTGCCGTTGGCGTTGGACCAGAAGTCGTTGTACCGGAGGGTCACCAGGGCGCCCGACCCGGCGCTGACCCCGGAGCCGGAGCTGGAGAAGGCGACGATGGAGCTGCTCAGGTCGAGCACCCCGCCGTCGGAGATGCGCACGCCGGCGGCGGAGCCCGACGAGGCGCCCTCCACCATGGTGATGTTGGAGAGCGTCCCGATGGAGCCGTTGTTCACGTGGACGGCACCGCCGGAGTAGCCGTTGTTGTTGGAGAAGGTCACCGCGTCGAGGACGCCGACCCCCTGGTCGAAGGCGATGCCGCCGCCGTTGGCGGTGGCGGCGACGTTCCCGGCCACGAAGCTGTTGGTCAGGGTGAGCGTGGCCTGTTGGACGTAGAACCCCCCGCCGCCCGCCGCGGTGTTGTTGGTGGCCTCCACGAAGGTGCCGGTGATGTCGCTGTCGCTCACCAGCGCGGCGCCGCCGTAGGCGCCCTCGTTGGCGTCCATGGTGACCGCGTAGAGGGTGTAGAGCGATCCGTCGAGCCCGGCGATCGCGCCGCCGCCGTCGGTGCCGATGTTGTAGTCGAGGCTGGCGCTGGTGAGGTACACCTCGGCCGCCGAGGTGAAGACGCCCCCGCCCACCGCGGCGCTTCCTTCGTCCAGATCGCAGAAGGTGCAGGTGAAGACGGCGCCCTCTCCCGCATAGACCCCGCCGCCGTTGTCGACCGCGCCGTTCCCGAGGAAGCTCAGGTCCCGCCCGGTGACGGTGGCGCCGAAGGTGATCAGGCCACCCCCGGACCCGGTGTCGGCGTCGAGATCGGCGGTGTTGCCGGCGAAGGAGCAGTCCTGGACGGTGGCCGAGCCCTCGAGCACGTAGAGGCCCCCGCCGTACCGGGCGCGGTTTCCCGAGAACACCGAGCCGCGGATGTCGATGTTCTCGGCCTCTCCGACCAGGGCTCCGCCCCCATAGGCCGCCGCGTTGTCGATGAAGACCAGATCCTCGACGCTTAGCGCGACGCCGCGGGCGTGCAGGCCACCCCCGGCGTCGACCGTGTCCGAGAAGTCGGTGGCGTTACCGCCCTGGATGGTGAAGCCCGAGATCGCCGTCCCGGGGCCCTCGCCGGAGTCGATCCGCACCACCGGTCCGACGCCGGTGCCCACCAGATAGACGGTGCTGGAACCGTCGCCTTCGAGGGTGAAGGTCCGGGCCTGGAAGTCGACGTTCTCGACGTAGGTCCCCGGCATGACGTAGACGGTGTCGCCCGTGGCGGCCAGCGCGATGCCCCCCTGCACGGTGGTGGCGTCGCCCCCTCCGCCAGCGTCCACCGTCCAGGTCGTTGCATAGGCGGCGGCGAGAAGTATCAGCACGGAACCTCTGAGTCTGGCCCTACTCTATCAGCAGCGCGGCCCCTTGCGTCGACGGGTCGAAGGCTGCGTCCGCGGAGGGGAAGGCGGCGACCTCGTTGGGGAGCGTCCACGTCTGCCCGGTGATCGACACCACGGTGACGGACCAGGCGCCTGCGGGCAGGCCCGGGGCGGGTACGGTCGTCTCGGTGCCGTCGGCGAGGGTGTGGACCGCGGCGGGGATCCAGACGGCGTCGAGGCTCGTCACCGGCGTCGGGACCCCGAGGGCGACCGCGCCGCTGAGCAGGGGCGCGGGGTAGACCACGGCCTCCGCCGCCCAGGACTCCCCGGGCTCCACGTCCTCGCCCAGGTACTGCAGGTACACCCGCGGCCACACGTCCAGCGCCCCGGCCGCCGCGAGCGCGGGGTTGGGGTGCGGATCGGGCTGCCCGTCGAGGTTCGCGTCCGGCGCGTAGAACAGGAACATCGTGTCGCAGGGGTCGGTGCCGTCGAAGGGGCCGGTCAGCTCGACGATGGACGAGTAGATGCCCGTGCTGGTCAGGCTGATGAATTGGGTGGTGGTGGTGGTCTGCGAGACGCGCGCCGTCTGAAGCGTGAACGCGGGCCGCTCGGTGGTCATCTCGCTGCCGACCACCACCGTGACGTCGTCGCGGAGTACGCCCCCGGACACCTCGACGGTGCCGATCTCGCCGGTGGCGAGGTCGGCGAGATGTGCGCCCACCCAGTCGCCGCAGGTGGCGCCCGCGTTGCTCGAGAGGAGGGGCTGGAAGTCGCCGTCGCTGTCGAGCAGGGCGGTCAGGAGCCAGGTGCCGTCCGGGACCCGACTCGTGGAGTAGGGAGCGGCCTGCACGCCGACCCCGTCGCCGGTGTAGGCCTCCGCGGGGACGGACGAGAAGGTGAGGGGGGAGCCGGTCCCGACGGGGGGCGGCGGGTCGGCGGCGTCGAAGAGGAGGACGTAGGTGGGCGCGACGTCCGGGGCGCCGGTGACCACCACCTCGCCGGCGATGACGTTGAGCACGTCCGCCGCGGTGGGATCCTCCGGGGTGGTCCACGCGCAGCCCAGCAGGCTGATCAGAAACGCCATGCGACCTCCGCCCAGAGCCGGGGGCCGACCAACTGGCCCTTGGGATGTTCACGGAAGGTGTTCCCGGTCAGTGCCAGGAGGTTCCACCCGTCCACGGCCACCTCGAACCCGTCATCGACGAAGGGGTGCACCGCGATGCGCGCCGAGAGGATGGTGCGGCCCGGGATCTCTTCGGTGGTCACGCTCAGGGCTCCGGCCTCGTCGATGTCCCGCAGCCGCCACGCCTGCGGTGACACATAGTTGAGATGTATCGATCCGTCGGTGCGCCATGGGGAGCGCCACATCGCGCCGGCGTTGAACTTGACGAGGGAGGTGGAGCCGTCGGGTACGGTCACGCCGTCCTCGGTCTCGAGCACCCGCTCGATGGCGAGGTTGCCGTAGAGGTCCACGCCGTCGATGGGGAAGATGCGGGCGTCGATCTCCCCCCCGGCTGCGGTGTACAGGGTGTCGAGGTTGGTGAAGCCGGTGGCGCCGGCGGGGAAGCCGTTGGCCTCGGCGTCGAAGAAGCTCACCTCGGGCACCACGTCGGTGAGGCCGATGAGGCTCGTGACCCGGTTCACGTAGAACGCGACGTCGGCGGTGTGGATGCTGGACGACTCGTCGTGGAGCCCGATCTCGCCGGTGAGGATGCGCTCCGGGGAGAGCGCGGTGTCACCGTAGGTGTGGACGAACACCCCCTCGGCGTCGGTGGGCTGGTCCAGGTCCAGGTAGGACTCGAGGAAGGTGGGCGCCCGGAACGCCGTCCCCCCGTTGATCCGCACGCTGGTCTTCTCGGCGACCCGGTAGATCACCGCGCCGCGGGGGGAGATGGTCTCGTCGAGGGGGACCAGCGGGTGGCGGTCGGCCCGTAGCGCGGCGACGATCGACAACGCGCCCACGCGCGCCTCGTCCTGCACGAAGGCGTTCAGGTGGTGCTCGACGATGGGCACCCCCTCGTTGACGTAGCCCAGGTCGATGCGCTTGAAGCGATAGCCCGCCCCGGCGTTGAGGCGGTGCCGCACCGGGCCGGTCTCGAAGTCGCCCAGGGCTTCGAGCTCGGTGTCGAAGGTGTCGCTGTTGAAGGTGGTGTCGAGCGAGCGGGCGCCGGCGTACTCGGCCCACGGGCCGGTCGGCCCGGCCAAGGCGTCGTAGAAGCTGCGCAGGTGCACGGGACCGTAGGCGAGGTCGGCGCGCAGGTAGCCGCCGGTGAAGTTCATCGCGAAGTCGCCGAGGGCGCCGAGGGCGTAGAACTCGGTGAAGCCGCCCACGTAGCCGCCGCTCACCGAGGCGAGGCCCTCGTCCAGGAAGGCGCGATCGACCCGCCCGTTGGCGCGGGCCACCGCGAGCGACGTGTCCTGGTCCTCGGTGAAGGGGACGAGCGCTCCGCCCTCGGCCACGACCGGGGAGGCCGACCAGCGACCGACCTGATCCCAGCCGGCTGAGAAACGCCAGCTCGT
>JAYVAS010000024.1:0-1782 GCA_043750895.1 Pseudomonadota bacterium | reverse complement strand
CCCCGCCCGGATTGGTGGCCCAGGCTTCGCCGAGGAAGGTGCCGGCCTGACAGAGGCCGCCGGCGTCCACGCAAACGAACACCTGCCACGGGCCCTCCTCGGGGGAGTTGAACGCCAGGGCGGCCGATACGATCAAAAGCAGGGACCCTCCGATACGGCGCCAGCCGCCACCACGCTGCACTCTGCCACAGGCGGGAGCCCCACCACAAGTTCAGCGGCGCACCACCACCCCCCGGCTCTCCACCCCGCGGGTGTCGATGGCGCTCACCGCCCAGGTGCCGGCACCCAGCGTGACGCTCGACTCGGCGGCCGGGACGAGGCGATCCAGCGTCCACGCGCTCCCGTTCTCGGCGTACACCCCCCAGTAGCGGATCGCGCGGGCGTGGGTGAGCGACACCCCCGACTCCGTCTCCACCACCGTCGGGGCCGCCACGGTGGCCCCCGCGGCCGAAACCAGCACCGGCGAGGCCGCCGGGGTCGCGTACCAGTCGGACGCGAAGCGGCTCGTCACCCCCTGCTCGTTGTCGGAGATGGGCTGGGTGTTGTAGTAGACGGCCCCCTGCGCCCCGGCCGCGGACTGGGCGCGGGTCAGGGCGATCTGGGTGTCGAATTCGTCGAGGTCCCACCCGGAATCCCCGAGCTTCGACAGGTAGATGCCTGGGAAGGTGTACTGCCCGGCCGTGGGGAGCTGCACCCACCACTCCAGCAGCGGCTCGAACTCCTGCCCGCTGTCGTCGTGGGTCCAATAGAGCTGGGGCGAGAGGTAGTCGAGCCACCCCGCCTCGGTCCACGCCACCGGGTCGCTGAACAGCTCGGCGTACTGGTCGAGACCGGTGATGCCGGCCGGCTGCCCGGGTCGGTAGATGCCGAAGGGCGCGATGCCGAAGCGGACGTCGTCGCGGTGGGCCGCCACGGTGGCCGCGACGTCCTCCACGAGCTGGTTGACGTTGTCTCGGCGCCAGTCCTCCCGCGAGCCACCGCCCCCTCCTGACTGGTAGGCGCTCCAGGTGCCGTCGTCGTCGAAGTCGGTGCCGTCCGGGTAGGGGTAGAAGTAGTCGTCGAAGTGGATGCCGTCGATCGCGTACCGGTCGCACAGGTCGGCCACCACCGCCACCGCGCGCTCCCGGATCGGCGCGGCGCCGGGGTCCATCCACAGCAGGCCGTCGTAGGGCACCATGTACTGGGGCCATTCGACCGCGGCGTGCGGGGCCACCGCGGTGCTGCCGTCGTCCGCCTTGGCGCGGTAGGGATTGAGCCAGGCGTGCACCTCGATGCCCCGGGCGTGCGCCCGATCCACCAGCTCGGCGAGCGGGTCGTAGCCGGGGTCCTCCCCCTGCGTGCCGGTCAGGTACCGACTCCACGGCTCGAGCTCCGAGGCGTAGAGGGCGTCGCCCTCCGGGCGCACCTGGAAGAAGATCGCGTTCCCGTGGGCGGAGGCAACGGCGTCGACCAGCGCGTCGATCTCGCCCAGCGCGGCGGAGACGGACAGATTCGAGTCCGAGGGGAAGTTGATGTTCCACACCGTGGCGACCCAGAAGCCGCGCAGCTCGCGGGTGTGGGCGACCGCCACCGTCTCGACGTCGGTGGGGGTGGTGGCGGTGCTGTCGGTGGTGTCGGTGTCGGTGTCGGACGGGTCAATCGTCTCCCCGCTGGACGCCTCGTGAACCTTGGTGACAGCCGGCTCGGTACAAGCAAGGAGGAGGGCGAACATCGGAGAGACCTAACGGATTAGACAGCACCCATGGACCCTGCGGCCCCTCCCCCCGAAGACTCCCCCGTGGA
>JAYVAS010000023.1:0-2233 GCA_043750895.1 Pseudomonadota bacterium | reverse complement strand
CCGTCCTCGGGGACGGTGCGGTAGGGACGCGCGCCCTCACGCCAGAAGAACGGCTGGAACCCGGATTCGAGGCGGTAGCTGGCGAGGTAGTCGGAGATGGCCAAACGTTCCCCATCGTACACCGCGGTCACCGTAATCGGCCCCAGGCGGACGCGCCGAGGGCTCCGCAACGCGAAGCCCGTGGTGAAGAGCGCGCTCACGAGGCGATCCTGCACGTCGATCTCCAGCAGCCGCGCCCGCGGATCGGGCAGCGTGGGGTCCGCCTTCAGCCGCAGCTCGACGTCGAAGTCCGGTTCGAGGTCGGCGTCGCGCCGGATGATCGACAGCACCGCCCCGTCCACGTCCTCGGTCATGATCACCGAGGCGCCTCCGGCCTTCACCGACGCCTCCGTCGGCTGCAGCAGCTCGATCTTGCCGCGCTTGCCGCGCACGAAGAGCCGGAAGTAGTCGAGGCTGCCGAAGGCCTGGTCCTTGGCGGCGCGCACCTCGGGGACGACGACGCCCACCCCGCGGTGGTTGCCCACGACGACCTCCCCGCTGGCCATCCAGCCCACCTGCACGAGCTGCGCCGGACGCGCGACCTCGAACTGCCATTGTGCCTCTTCGACGGTGACCACCGGGTCGGTGGGGTCGAAGGTGTCCTCACCCACCCGCGCCGGGCTGGGATCGGTGACGTTCGGCACCTGGGGCAGCGTGTCTTCGTTGCTGGTCGTCTCCTCGAGGACCTTCGGCGGCTCCATGTACATCGAGAGGTTGCCGATCATCATCGGCGGGGGAGGCTTCCCGCCTTCGATGACGGGAGGGACGTTGGCCGCCAGCGGCGCGACCGGCTCCTCCGCCTCGCGCGGCGGCACGTAGACCGGGTCCAGGCGCACCGGACGCGGGGGCGTGCCGCGCTCTCCAAAACCCCCCGCGGGCGGGGGCTCCATGGTGGCCCGGCCGGGGCCCGACGGCGCCTCATCCACCTGCGCGGCGAGGTCCGCGGGAGACAGGCGGGGGATCTCCGAAACGGAGGGCGCGAGATCCATCGCCGCCGCCGCCGCGGCCTGGCCGAAGGGAGGGAAGGAGACCTGGAACAGGCAGTTGCCGACCAGGAGCTCGTCGTTCGGCTGGAGTTCGACCTCCTGGCGGCCGCCGGGCCCCTCGCGAGGGAAAAGGGTGACGATCTCCGCGCCCCGACGCACGAAGGTGTAGCAGTGCCGCGCCAGCGAGCGCAGCACCGGCTCGCCGCGGACGTCGACCTCGGCGTGCTCCGACGCGACCATGATCGAGTCGGTGTAGAAGCGGGACTTGGGGATGTCCCCGGTGCGGGACCGGATGGTGGTGCCGCCGCCCACCGAAGGCAGCCAGGCGATGTTCTCGTTGTGCGGCTCGTCCGGCAGCCGCACCTTGCAGCGCCGGTCCCGACCGACCCGATGGGGTTGCCCGAACTCGAGGTAGCTGCCGGCGCCCGGCCGGCGAAGCTCACCCAGGTACGGCCAGCCCTCGGCCCGAACGTCGGTGAGGTCCCGATAGACGAGCTTGTTGCCGTCCACCTCGATGGTGACCTCACCGCGGAGCGGGACGGCCTTGCCGATCGCGGGCTCCCGACCGTCCACCGTGACTCCGGGGGCCTGGATGACCATCGACACGCGGCTTCCGCGCACCTGTAGCGTCGCCTTCGGCTCGGTGACCTGCGTGCCGACCCGGCCACCGGCGCCGATGTAGACGTCGTACCCATCCATGAAGGCGCTGAAGTGGACCTTCTGGAGCAACGCGCCGCGTTCGTGGAGCGTGAGGATCCGCGCTTCGATCGCGCCGGGGACGATGGTCTTCGACAACATCGCCCGATTGGAGAAGGACGACGACGGGGCCCCCGCCTGGGGGCGACGCGCGGGGCCGGACGCCTCGGCGTTTCCACCCGCGAGACCGAAGGTCGCCGGTCCCTTGACCGCCGGTCCCTCGTCCATGGACGGAACCTCGTCGACCACGGCCGGGGTGGACACCGCCGGCCCCGGCGACATCGGCATCGCGATGTCGGGGCGACTGGACAGGTCCACCGTCATCGACTCGACCACGGCGAGGACGAGGTAGGCCACCGGGGCGCCGCTCCACTCCGCGATGGTGAGCACCGACGCGCCGCCGTCCACCGAGTCGCTGCGGACGAGGTAGCGGTCCTGGAGCTCGGGCGAGATGACGTGCACCAGGGACCCGTCGGGGTACTGCTGGAGCCGGTAGAGGCCGGGCTCGCGCA
>JAYVAS010000022.1:0-6333 GCA_043750895.1 Pseudomonadota bacterium | reverse complement strand
TCGCCCCGTCGGTCGGGTGGTCGCGGACGAACGCCACGAACGCGGGCGCGGGCGGATCGTAGCGGGGGAGCCCATCCCGGTAGCCGGTCACCTTGGCGGCCCAGTACAACGCGAACGCGGACGCCGGGACGGCGACCACCAGCCGCATCCACTCCTTCGGCAGGCGGGTCAGGCCGATCGCCGCCCCCATCCCCAAGGCGAAGGCCACCGGCACCAGCCAGCGCCGCGGGAAGCGCACCACCGGTGGAACGAGGCGGGTGTTCACGAAGTCCACCACGTCGCCGAACGTGGTCCCCGCCTGCCCGAACCACTGAGAGAGGAGCGCGCTGTTCTCGGGGATCTTCCCCAGGCTCCAGATCAACATCAGCGCTCCCAGCAAAACCCAGGGCAGCGCGCGCAGCGGGCGGAGCGCGGCGAGGAGCAGGGCCCCCGCGAGGAGCGGCACCGGAATGAAGCCGGCCCCGAGGGTCCAATCCCAGGCCCGCACCGTCCCGCCCGACTCCCACTGCTTCCAGATGCGCAAGAACACCGCGTTGGAGTTCGCGTTGTCCGCGGCCGCCAGCGGCAGCCCGTAGTAGAGCCCACCCAGGATCAGCGCCCCGACCGCGCCGATGGCCGCCCCCTCGAGGAGCTGGCGGCGGGGCATCCCCCACACGACCAGGGGCAGGAACGGCGCGAGGAACACCGCATGGTAGGGGCTGTCCAGCGCCACCACGACGGTGAGGGCCGCTCCGAGACGGGCCCAGCGAAGGTCGGTCTTCCCCTTGTGCCATGCCGCCAACGCAGCGGGGATGGACCAGAAGGCCACGAACTCGGCGGTCCCGTCGGAGATGGCCACGAACATCATCGGCTGGGCGAGGATCCAGGTGCCGGCCAGCAGCCCGGCGGCCGGGCTCTTGGTCCACTCCAACGCCAGCCACGCCACCGCCACCCCGGAGCCCCACAACAACCCGAGGATCCACACGTCGTACCCGAGCCAGGGCCCGAGCAGGAGCGGGAGGGGCGAGCCGAGCACGGAGCTGACGAAGGGCAGGAAGAGGACCTTCACCCCCACGGGAAACCCGACGTAGTCGGTCCAGAACGGGAGATCGGGCAGGGCGCGGGCCGGGACGCTCAATCCCCACGCGGCGCGGAGGACGTCGGACCGCGGCGCACCGAGGATGCCGCCGTCCCGAAGCAGGCCGGCATGGAGCCACAACACCCCGCCCAGGATCCAGAGGGCGATCCACCGCAAACCCATGGAGCTGACTCCGGCCCCACATCTACGCCATCCGCGCCCCGGATGCACACGATATGCCGACCCCCATGCTCGCCCTGCTGCTCGCGTGCGTCCACCCGACGCCCGCCGTCGCCCCGCTCGTCGCCCCGGTCCCCGCCGCGGTCGCCGCCCCGCTCGCCGACCCGACCTGGCTGGCCCTCCAGATCGCCGTGGACAAAGACGGGGACCACGCCTGGCAACGCCTGGCCCGCCTGTGCGACGACATCGGCGCCCGCCCGGCCGGGAGCGCCGCCTACCTCGCCGCCACCGTGTGGGCCGAGAACGAGCTGCGCGCCGACGGCCTCACCTCAGCCCGGCGCGAACCGGTGACCCACCCGGTCTGGAGCCGCGGCGCGGAGTCCCTCACCCTCATCAGCCCACAGACCCGCCCCCTCGCCGTGCTCGGCCTGGGCGGCACCGTCGGCACGCCCCCCCTCGAGGCGCCGGTGGTGGTGATCCACGACTTCGCCGAGCTCTCCCCGGCGGTCGCGGGCAAGATCGTGCTGTACAACGTCCCGATGGCCCAGGGGATCCCGGCCGTCGCCCGCTACGGCGCGGCGGTCGCGTACCGCGGCCAGGGGGCGTCACGGGCGGCCGCCTTCGGCGCCGTCGGGGTGCTGGTGCGCTCGGTCACCCAACGCTCCCTCTACACCCCGCACACCGGCGCCATGTCCTACGCTGCCGACCACCCGAAGATCCCCGCCGCCGCCATCACCCCCGAGGACGCCGACCAGATCGACCGCCTCACCGCGCGCGGCATCGAGGTGAAGGTCCGGCTCGCGCTGGGCGGGCAGTGGCTGGCCGATGCCCAGGGTGCCAACGTCATCGCCGAGATCCGCGGGTCGGAGCACCCCGAGGAGATCGTCCTGATCGGGGCCCACCTGGACTCCTGGGACGTGGGCTGCGGCGCACACGACGACGGCGCCGGCGTGGTGGAGGTGATGGGTGCGATGCGTGCCATCGCCGCGCTCGGGGTCGCGCCCAAGCGCACCATCCGCGCGGTGCTCTACGACAACGAAGAACACGGCCTCTCGGGCGGCAAGGCCTACGCGGCTGCGCACGGCGCCGAACCCCACAAGGTGGCGATGGAGACGGACCTCGGCGGGGGGCGGCCCCTGTCCTGGTCCTCGTCCGGCACCGACGCGCAGAAAGCCTGGTTGACCGAGGCGTTGGCGCCGCTCGGACTCCCGGTCGCGGGCGAGGGTGGCGGGGCCGACATCTCCACCCTGACCGGCGTGCTCCAGGTCGGTCTCCGGCCCGACGACAGCCTCTACTTCGATTACCACCACACGAACGCCGACACCGCCGACAAGGTCGACCCGGTCGCGCTAAGGGCGGGGGTGGGAGCTGTGGCAGGATTCGCCTGGCTCACGGCGAACGCACCATGATTCTGGCCCTCCTCCTCGCCTGCACCCCCAAAGTAGACGCTCCGTCCGACCGCGATCTCGACGGCATCCCCGACGACGGGGACTGCGCGCCCGACGTCACCTCGGTGTACCCGGGCGCAGCGGAAGCCTGCAACGGCGTCGACGACGACTGCGACGGCCGCGTGGACGAGGGCTACGACGGCGATCGGGACGGCTACCTGCGCGACGATCCGGGCTGTGCCGCCCTGGGCAGCCCCCTCGACTGCGACGACGACGACGACGCCGTCCACCCCGGCGTCACCGAGCTGTGCAACGACCTCGACGACGACTGCGACGGGACGGTGGACGACACCGCGGACCGCGACGGGGACGGCGCCAACGCCTGCGACGACTGCGACGACGACGACGCGTTCACCTACCCGGGCGCCCCCGACGGCTGCGACGGCCTGGACAACGACTGCGACGGCTCCTTCGACGAAGACTGGGACGCCGACGGGGACGGCTCGGCCGGGTGCCTGGACGACTGCGACGACAACGACCCCACCAACGCCCCGAATCTCGCGGAGGTCTGCGACGGCCGGGACAACAACTGCGACGACGTGGTGGACGAAGGCTTCGACGCGGATGGCGACGGTGTCCTCACCTGCCGCGGCGACTGCGACGACACCAACGCGGCCCGCTACCCCGGCGCCGAGGAGCTGTGCGACGGCTTCGACAACGACTGCGACGAGACCACCGTCGAGGACGTGGACACCGACAAGGACGGGTACACCTTCTGCACCGGCGACTGCGCCGAGGGCTACGCCGCCGCCTACCCCGGCGGTACCGAGGTCTGTGACGGCCTGGACAACGACTGCAACGGCCAGACCGACGAGCTCCCCGACTGCCTCGGCTGCACCACCGCCGAGCCCTACGTCTTCTGCTCGGACGGCGTCACCTTCGCCGACGCCGAGGAGGCGTGCGTCGGATTGGGCGGGCAGCTCACCTCCATCGCCGACAGCGCCGAGAACGAGCTGGTCGCCGCCCTGGCCGCCCCCTACGGAGCGGCGTGGATCGGCTACACCGACCGCGACAGCGAGGGCACCTGGACCTGGGTGGACGGGTCGACCTCGTCGTTCACGCAGTGGTACTCGGGCGAGCCGAACAACTCCGGCGAGGAGGACTGCACTGGGACCAACTTCGGCGCGCAGGCCTACTGGAACGACTACAGCTGCGCGAGCCTGCTCCCCTTCGTATGCAAGCGCTGACCGGGTCCGCCCCTCCGTGCGTCAGCGGGCGTCCACCGCGGCCCGGATCCGGTCCGGCCCCTCGGTGAAGGTCGCCAGGGTGCGTTGCAGGTTGGACTGGCGCTGCCCTTCCGACCACTCCCGACGCGGATCGGTGTCGATGTCGGCCTGGATCATCGCCAGGGCCGACGCCATCCGGAGGGAGAAGTCGAAGGCCTCGAATTCGTCGGCGGTGCGGAGCAGGATCTCGTCGTAGCGCGCGGCACAGGTCGGGTTCGCGAGGCAGAACTGGAGGATGCGACCGTACCCGTCATAGGGGCCGAACCACTGATCCACGAAGGTCTGGTCGGCGCCCCAGGGAATCATCGAGAACTGGCCGCTCGTGGGGTCGTGGTAGACGCGGTAGTTGTTGGCGGTCTCGTAGCCGTCCCAATGCAGCAGGATCGCCTCGACGGCCTGCTCGGTGAGCACCTCGTCGAGGTCGACCGCCCGCTCCAGCAACGCGAGGTGCGCGTCGTCGGCTGGCCCGTCCAGGATCCGGCTCACCGCGACGATGTCGGACCGATCGGTGGGGTCGGCACACTCGTCGCACTCGAAGTAGAACTCGTAGCCGTTGTAGAAGTCGACGCCGTACGCACCCTCGTAGAGGTTGCCCGAGTTGTCCTCGAACCACCGCGCGAGGAAGCGGTCGTCTTCCGCTTCGATGAAGGCGTAGAGGCCGTAGTAGGTCCCGTTGATGGTCACGCGGGCCCACCCGGTGCGCGGCGCCGGGACGCCCATGTGGCGGAAGAACGCGTACGCCAGGGACTCGTGCACGTAGCTGGAGTCCTGCACCATGTTGTTCAGCTTGAGCGTCTCGAGGCCGCGCAGCCGCTGATCGACGACGTACTCGTTGATGTCCACCGAGAACGCGGCCTTGGCGTCCAGGGTGCGCGAGCTCCCGTACACCCCCTTGATGTGGATGCTCACCTCGGGAAACACGATCCCCAGGAACCCGAGCGAGGCCGGCGCCTCCTCGTTGGGCGCCCGCGACAGGGACTCGATGGTGCTGTCGGGGAGGATGAACGAGAGGTCGAGGAGGGTGTCGAAGAGCAGGTCGCTGGGATCCAGGCTGGCGGGCGGGTGATTCCCGTTCGTCTCCCCCGGCGTGGGCCGCGCGGTGGCACCCCAGGCCCCGCCGTCCGGGAAGCGCGCCCAGGCCGTGTCGGCGGGCATGTCGCCGGTGGCGATGCGGTCCACCGGGACGCCGCCCAGGAACAGCGTGAGCTGGTCCCCACCCGCGTCGATGCCCGGGCACACGACGTGGAGGCGGGCGCCCGGGGCGAGCGTGCCCTCCCCCGTCCAAAGGACGCCGCCCCCGTCCTCGAGGGTCACGGTGGTGAGGTCGACGTCGGCGTCGGTCCCGTTCCACACCTCCACCCAGTCCGGGAACCCGAAGGCCCCGTCCATCCACGTGGACACGTTGTCGGACTGGATCTCGTTCAGGCGGAGGGCGGGGACGACCTCGACGGGCGTGGGCGTCGTCTCTTCGGTCCCCTCGAACACGGGCTCTCGGGGCACGTAGGCTTCGCCCACGGGCGCGGGATCGGTACAAGCGCCGAGGAGCAGCCACATCGCGCATCGATACCCGATCGCCGGCCGATCGTCACGCGGCAGCAGCGTCGGCGCGCACCTCGAGCTCCCGTTTCGCGGTGCCCCGGACGATGCCGAGCCGGACCGGCTGCGATCCCGCGTACACCAGCGCCCGCTGGAGGTCGTCGATGGACCGGACCGCGTCGCCGTCGACCTCGACCACCACGTCGCCGTCGAGGAGACCGCCCCGTGCCGCCGGCGACCCCTTGACCACCTGGTAGACCCGCACCCCGCGGGCGCGGCCGGTGCCGATGGCGCCGAGCACGCCCGGTTCGAGGTCCACCGACGCGGCCTGGATGCCGATCCGCGGCCGCTTCACCTCCCCTTTCTGCATGAGGACGGCCGCCACCCAGGTGGCGGTGTGCGCCGGTACCGCGAAGCCGAGGCCCTGGGCGAAGGGGACGATGGCGGTGTTGACCCCCAGCACCGCTCCCTGGGCGTCGAGCAGGGGCCCGCCCGAGTTGCCGGGGTTGATGGCGGCGTCGGTCTGCAGCAGTCCTTCGAGCTTGCGGCCCTTGCGCCCGCCCGGCAGCGCGCGCTCGACCGCGCTCACCACGCCGAGGCTCACCGACCGCTCGAAGCGGTACGGGTTGCCGATCGCGACCACGAGCTGCCCCACCCGCGCCGCCCGGCTGTCGGCGAACTGCAGCCGGGGCAGGCCGTCGGCCTCGGCCTTCACCAGGGCGATGTCGGTGGCCGCATCGGCGCCGACCACCCGCGCGTCCACCGCCCGTCCGTCGGGGAGGGTGACCCGGAGGTTCTTGACCCCGGCGACCACGTGCGCGTTGGTGAGCACGTACCCGTCGGGCGCGAGCACGATCCCGGTCCCGTGGCCCCGTTCGTGCTCCAC
>JAYVAS010000021.1:0-3162 GCA_043750895.1 Pseudomonadota bacterium | reverse complement strand
GAGGTGGTGCGGAGGGTGGAGGGGTTGGTGGGGCAGGCTTGACCTTGACGCATACGGCGATGCGCCATACGATGGTATGCATGAACGTCGATCGGCTTTCGGTGACCCTCGAGTCGCATCTGGGCACTGCCGTTCGCGACGCTGCCTCCCGTGCCGGCGTGAGCGTGTCCGCCTGGATTGCGGCGGCCGCATCGGAACGGCTCCGTCACGATCTGCTGGGGCGTGCGCTCGACGCGTGGGAAGCCGAGATTCGGCCCTTCGACGAAGAGGAGCTCGACTTCGCGGCGACAGCGCTGGGCATCGTCCGGCGGCGAAGGTGAGCCGCATCGTCCTCGACGCCGGGGCGTTCATCGGGATTGACCGCGGCGACCGCGCCTTGGCGGCGCTCCTACGGGTCATTTGGGAGGAGGGCCTCCCCGTCTTGTCCAGCGCGGCCGTTGTCGCGCAGGTCTGGCGCGGCGGCAGCGCGCAGGCCCGGCTGGCACGAGTCCTTGCGGGCGTCGACATCCGCGCGCTCGACCCCGAGGACGCCAAACGGACGGGGATCCTGCTGGCTCGGGCGAAGACGGCAGACGTGGTGGACGGCCACCTGGCGCTTCTCGTGGGCGGCGGCGATCGCGTGCTCACCAGCGATCCGAAGGACATCGAGACGCTCCTCGCGGCCCGCGAGGTTTCGGCGACGATCATCCGGGTCTGAACCGTAGGGCCCCGGGCCCGCGGGCGCTCCCCGAGCCCCTCGCGGACCGGGACGTCACGGCCGCGAGCGTCTCTACGGCGCCGCCGCCGGCTTCGTGAGACAGCCCATCACCGCGTACAACTTCTCGAAGCCGGGGCCGTAGCCGGCCACCATGGTCCACTTCTGCCCGATGGCCTCGGCTTCCATGGCCATCGGCTTGGACTGCCCCAGCTTCGCGGCGACCTCGGGGGTCATCGTCCACACCGGGATCCACGAGGTGAACACCGCGTTGTTGACCAGCTTCTTCTCCGCGAGGGCGATGTCCTTGGAGATCAGCTCCACGATGGTGCCGTCTTCGACGCGGACCTTGAGCACCGTGCCCGCCGGGAGCGGGAGGTCGAAGAGCCCGGTGGAGGTGAGCGTCCAGGCAAGCGTGACCGACCCGGCCAATTCGGTGACCTGCCAGCCGCCGGCGGCGAGGTAGGTCCGCGCGGCCTGGCCGCTGAAGGCATCGGTCTTGGTCTTGATGGCGGCGCAGGGATCGGGGGCGGCGACGGCGAGGGAGACGAGCGAGAGCAGCGCGAACACGGGGAACCTCGAGAGCACCGGCGGCTAACGCGAGACGGCCGGCCGGCACCACGCCCCGCCTCAATCCCAGATACCCTACCCCCATGCTCCTCCTCCTCACGCTGGCCTGCTCCGACTACAAACTCAACGGCGACGAGACCGACCCGACCCCGTTCG
Organism: Pseudomonadota bacterium; assembly: GCA_043750895.1. Taxonomy (GTDB): domain Bacteria; phylum Myxococcota_A; class UBA796; order UBA796; family SXON01; genus JAYVAS01. Next base: position 1,742 of record JAYVAS010000021.1, on the reverse strand, counting down.
ACGATCCCGACACCACCCCCACGACCCCGACCGATACGGACACCACGCCTCCGCCCCCCGAGGCGTGCAACGGCGTAGACGACGACGGCGACGGCGCGGTGGACGAGGACTTCCCCGACGTCGACGGGGACGGCGCGGCGGACTGCGTGGACGACGCCTGCACCGTCGACACCTGGCCCGCCGGCGTGGTCGACCTCTCCGAGGCCTGCACCGGCACCGCGACCGTCACCGACCCCTGGACCACCACCGCCAGCAACGTCTGGACCGCCCTCTCCACCAACAGCCGCGTCGCATCGATCGCCCAGGCGCCCATCGTCATGCAGCTGACCGACGACAACGGGGACGGCGCCGTGGACGACGCCGACAACGTCGACGTGGCCTTCCTCGCCTGGGACAACAACGGGTCCTCCTCGGCCGCGCACCTCGTCGTCCTGGAGGCAGGTACCTGGACGGAGCTGCTCGATCTCCCGGATCAAAACCTCGCGGGCGAGCTGGCCGCGGGCGACATCGACGGCGACGGCGCCCCGGAGCTGGTCGCCTTCGACGGCTCCAACGCCCTGCACGCCTACGAGCTGGACGGCACCGAGCTCTGGGCCACCGGATCTCTCACCTACTACATCGGCGGGCAGCCCTCCGCCGCGATCGTGGACCTCGACGGCGACGGGGTGGCCGAGGTGTTGGCCCAGGAGGCCATCCTCGATGGAATGACCGGGGACCTCCTCGAGAGCCTTCCGAGCCGCGGGTTCTCGTACACCCAGCACGTCGCCGCCGACCTCGACCTGGACGGGTCGGCCGAGATCGTCTACGACGGCGACGTCCACGATGCCGACGGCACCCTGCGCTGGAGCGGTCTCTCGCCGGGGATGGCGAGCATGGTGCACGGCATGGTGCTGAACCTCGACGGCGACCCGGAGGGCGAGGTGGTGATGACCTCCGACAACACGCTCACGTTCTACGACACCGACGGAGCCGTGCTGGACAGCGTCGGCTTCCCCGGCGGGCTCGCGTCGGTGCCCTGCGCGGGCGACTTCGACGGTGACGGCGGGCCGGAGATCGTGATCCCGACCCAGTACTACCTCCGCGTGTTCGAGCTCGACGGCACCGAGACCGTCGCCATCCCGATCGAAGACACCTCCACCATGGCGGGCTGTGTCGGTGCCGATCTCGACGGTGACGGAGCGTTGGAGCTCATCTACGCCGACGAGATCGCCTTCTACGTGTTCGACGCGCGCACCGGTACCGCCCTGGTCACCTACACCGAACACGCCTCGGGGACCCTGCTCGAGACCCCAGCGGTGGTCGACCTCGACGGGGACGGCACGTTGGAGGTGCTCCTCACCAGCAACGACAACATGGGTCGGGATGTCTGGATGGGGCTCACCCAGATCGAACACGCGGGCGACGGCTGGGCGCCGGGCCCCACCGACTGGCCCGCCAACGCGCGCGTCGAGGGCCGCTTCGACCCCAGCGGGGTAGTGGTGGACGTCGGGACCTGGTGGGGCCGCGAGAACACCTTCCGCGCCGCGGGCGCGGAGGCCGTGGTCCTGGCCCGCGATGCCCGCGTGGACATCGACGACGTCTGCGTGGCGTCCTGTGAGGCGGATGGCGTGGTGCAGGTGTCGGTGCAGGTGCACAACCCGGGCCGATCGTCCCTGCCCAGCGACACCGAGGTGGTGCTCTACCGGGTGGACGGCGGCGTGCGCACCGAGGTGGGGCGCCAGGCGCTGGGCGCCGACCTCGCA
>JAYVAS010000020.1:0-4095 GCA_043750895.1 Pseudomonadota bacterium | reverse complement strand
GTCGCCGTCCGCGTCGTCGCGCGATTCGTTCGGGTCCGACTCCCAGGGGCCGATCTCGCCGTTGAGATCGAGGTCCTCGGCGCCGTCCTCCGCGCCCCCGCCGTCGGTGTCGGCGTTCGCGGGATCGGTCGCGGTCGTCGGGTCGGAGTCGGGGACGAAACACACCGCGTTGTCGGGGTCGGCAGGGGTCCGCAACGCCGACTCGAGGCCGTCTCCGAGCCCGTCATCGTCGGTGTCGCAGCGGGTCGGGTCCAGCCCGAGGCTGGCCTCGGCGTCGTCCGTGAGCCCGTCCCCGTCGGAGTCGGGGAGCGGGAAGGACGTGGCGGAGCAGACCGCGGCGATGAACACCCAGAAGCAGCCCACGTGTGCGCTCCGCAGCTCAACGTAGCCGGAGCGGTGGCCGTTGGCACGGGATAGGATGGGTGGGTGACCGCTCCGCTTCGTCCTGCCGCCACCGTGATCCTGCTCCGAGAGGGGCCGACGGGTCCCGAGGTCTGGCTGATGGAGCGAAGCCGGTCCGTCGGCTTCATGGCTTCGGCCTGGGTCTTCCCCGGGGGGCGAGTCGATCCCGGGGACGATGTCCCGGTCAGCCTGCCGGAGCACGAGGGGGCGATCCCGACCGGGTTCTGGGTGGCGGCGGCGCGGGAGTTGGAGGAGGAGGCGGGGGTGCGCCTGGGTCGTACGGGCGGGTCCGCCATCAGCGGGCTGCGCCCGTGGGCGCATTGGATCACCCCCGAGGTGGAGCCGCGGCGCTACGACACGTGGTTCTTCACGGCCCGGTTGCCCGAGGGCGAAACGGCGGTGCACGACGGCGGTGAGGCGGTCGCCGGGGCGTGGTTCACCCCCACCGAGGCGCTCCGGCGTGCGGCCCAGGGGGAGCTGCCGGTCGCTCCGCCCACGTTGCGCACCCTGTTGGAGCTCGAGCCCTTCGCGACCGTGGCCGACATCCTGGCCGTCCGGCGTCGGCTCCCCCCGATCTGTCCGCGGTTCCTCACCGGCGATGATGGGCTGCTCTACGTGCTGCTCCCCGGGGACCCCGACCATCCTTCGGCCGCCCGGGTCGACCCTCCCTACCGGTATGTGTTCGAGGCGGGGCGGTGGTGGGCACGCTGATCTTCGTGGCGTCGGCGCTGGCCGGGATCCACCCGGTCGTGCCGACCCCCGGCCACCAGGACGACCTGGTGATGGTGAAGTTCGTCGGCGACGCGGCCCGCACCGCCGATCCTCGGTTGCTGGTCGATGCCGCGGGGCTGTTCGACGGCGGCCAGCTCACGCGCCGGGCGGGCGGCCGTCTGCCCGGGTGGTGGCAGATTCGCACCCCCGACGCGCCCCGGCTCGCCGCGGCGCTCGCCGCTCGACCGGACGTCGCGCACGCCTACCTCGCGTACGCGCCGGCGCCCCCGCCGGCGGACACGACCTCGGACACCCCGGACTTCGTCGGCGACCAGGCCTGGCTGACATCGTTGGGGTTCGCGGAGACGGCGCTGTGGCCGGGGGGCACGGGCGCCGAGGTGGTCATCGGGGACGTCGAGTACGGTTGGGACCCGACCCACGAAGACCTGGGCGCCACCGTGGGCGCGGCGGCCGGCGGGTGGGACTCCGAGTACTACACGTTTCATGGCAACTCCGTGCTCGGGCAGTTGGTGGGGTCCGACAACGGCTTCGGCGTCGTGGGGGCGGTGCCGGACGCGGAGATCCTGGTGTTCTCGCCCTACGCCGACAACCGATCCTACGATGTCGCGGGGGCCATCCTCGATGCCGTGGCGCTGCTCGAGGCGGGCGATGTCCTCCTGATCGAACAACAGGCCTACGTCCTCGACTCCTACGGCCCGGTGGAGATCGACCCGGGGGTGTGGGAGGCCATCGCGCTGGCGGTGGACGCGGGCATCACCGTGGTGGAACCAGCGGGGAACGGTAGCCTGAACTTAGATGATCCGGACCTGGAAGGCTGGTTCGATCCCACCAACGACTCTGGCGCGATCCTGGTCGGCGGCGGCGCGTCTCCGCTCTCCGGGTTCAGCCCGCGCTCCTGGTACCCCTACGGATCCTGCTACGGGCGGCGCGTCGACGTGCAGGCCTGGTACGACCACGTGGTGACCGCCACCGGCGGGGAGTACGGAGGCTACTACGCCGATCTCTACTTCCCCGACGACGATCCCCGCCGGGCCTACACCGCCACCTTCGGTGGCACCTCCGGCGCCAGCCCGATGGTGACCGCGGTGGCGGCGGCCTTCCAGTCGGTGCGAATCGCGGCGGGGGAGGAACCCTGGGATCCGCGGGACCTGCGGGCGGCGATGCGCAGCCTCGGAACCCCGCAAGCCGGGGACGTGTCACGCGCCATCGGTCCGCTCCCGGACCTGCGCCGGCTGCTGCGCACCACCCGCTGACCCCATCCGGACACGCCTGCGACCACCGTTGGGTCGTGGGGCCGACGGCCGGACCCGGCTACTCCTGGTCGAGGATGGGGTTCTGCTTCCGAAACCCGACGAGCGCCTGGCGCAGGCGCTCGCGCGCGCCCGTCTGCACGGGCTCGGCGGGCAAGGTCGACGACGGCGGCGCCGGCGTGACCGGATACGACGAGTGCAGGGTGCGGGACGGGGCGGTCGAGCGGGTGTGGGCGTCCAACGAGTGGGTGACCACCGGCGCCGGCTCGGCGCGCCGGACCACCGAGACGATGGAGAGGTCAGGACCGGTGCCTACCGCGCGAACGTGATCCAACCACGCCTCGTACACCGGCACGTCTTGCTGCAGCACTCCCTCGATGCGCAGGATGAAGCGCGGCATCTCCTCGGAGTCGGTGACCAGTTGCCGGACAGTGCGCCCATACACGAGGACCGTCCCCGGCAAGGGTGAGGCGTCGATCCGGGCCTCGCAGGCCTCTCCCGGGCTGAGCCCGGCGTCCACTTCCGCCATCATGCGGTCCCCCTCCAACCAACAACACAGCCCGAGCGCCAGGCCATCGGGGCTGCGGATGGCTATGGACGCCTTCGGGAAGATCCTCTCACTGCAGGTCCGTGCGTTCATGACGTTCCCCCATAGAACGGCTGAGATTTACAACCCAACCCAATGAAAGGCCTAATCATGGTCGGTGCCGCCCGTCAACGGTCGTGGGCACAAATTTTTACTACTTCTGGGTACGAGGACGATAATTCGCCGGGACGGGCGGGGGGAGGAGGGGCCTGCGGGCTCCGGGCTGGGGGCGACAGCGTGCCTCGGCGTCGCGTAGGGCGACGCGGATGGGGGGTCTCGCGGCGAGGGTGGGTCGCGGCGTGGCGTCCCCCGTCCAGGTTACTCCGCGGCTCATCGGCGGCGGAATGCTCCTTCTCCTCCTCGGCGCCTGTACCTCCGGACCCTACGAGACGCCCACGTGCCGGGACGTCCTCGTTCCCGCGGCGGTGTCGGGGTGTTTCTCGCGCCCGAGCGGAGACACCGGCGCCGACACCGGTGCGTCGCCGGGGGATTGGGAGGGCGAGGTCGTGGAGTCGGTGACGGGCGCCTTCCCGGCGGCGTGCGATCAGGTGGTGGCCGATCCGGCCTCCGGCAGCGGATGGGCGGTTCGGGTGGCGACCGAGGTTGGAGATGTGTGGGCCGGCGTGGAGACCCCGGGGTCGAACCCACCCGACGTGGGCGGAACGGTCCGCGTGCGTACCTTTCGATCGACCGCGGAGTTCGGCCCGATCCTGGCCTCTGTCGAGGTGAGCGCCGGCGGGGTGATCGTCGGGTACGTCGGTGAGGCGGGCAGCCCGGTCGACCTGACGCCGCTCGGCATCGCGCTGGAGGTCGGCGAGCCCGCGTGCCTGGAGCAGGACAGTTGCGGTGACTGGCGGGGGTACGGCCTCGAGGTGTCGGTGGGGACGGCGCAGGGGTTGGGGGTGCCGTACGGGACGACCACCACCATCGGGACCTTCCAGGTCACCAACGCCGATCTGCGCCTCCAGGTCGGAGACGGGGCGAGCTGCCCGGATTGGTTCGTGGCCTCCACGCGGGTCGGCATCGGTCGGTGAACCGCGGGGTATGGTGACCCATGCTCCACGCCGCCTTGAATCTGGTCTTCGGGATTCCCCTGTTCACCCTGCTGCTCGTGGTGGGCACCAC